>CAOJHG010000178.1 GCA_948435975.1 uncultured Oscillibacter sp.
TTACGCTGAATATTTGGGAGAACGTCCGGCGGGGCGAACGGCTGTATATTTCCCCTTACAAGGAGAACGCGGACATTATGTTTGACTCCTCCCTTCCCCTCAGCGTCAGCGCGTTGAAGCCCTTTGTGGTGCCCCTGCTGGAAGAGCTTCCCGGCGGGCAGTATAAGGTTGTAGAGGATATGCTCCGGGGGCTGGAGCAGATTGAGGCCCTGGATGAGAAGTATATTCCGGCCAAGTCCCTCTCCCGGGAATTCATCGGCGGAAGCCCCTATGACAACCACTGAGGCCGGACGCTGCCGTTTTCACACAGGACGATAGACCGGCGGCTGCAATGCGGCGCAGGTCTGCGGAGACTTTCATGGAGACAGGAGGTTTTCCCAATAATGACAACACAGGATAAGATTTATGAGCTTTTGAGCGTAATCCAGCGCACGGCGGTCCAGGGGGGCGATGTGGCCCTGGGAGCGGCGTACTTGACCGGCCAGAAGGCGGAGGAGCTTCTCGACACGGCGAAACTGCTCTTCCGCGCCAACAGTCTGGAGCGCGACATCGACCAGCGGATGCGGGCCATGGGCGAGCTGCTGTACGCCACCCACACAGGCAGCCCTACGGCGTCCGAAGTCCTTCATGACCGGCTCCAGGAGATTGACGGGCTGAAAGCGGAGTTGGAGGCACTGAACGTGCAGTTAGGCCGTGAGAAGCCCGCGCCAAAGTGTTCTGCGTGCGGCGGCGCGGTGCAGGATGGGGATAAATTCTGCCGGTCCTGCGGAGAGGAGCTGTAATGGAGTTTTATTCTTATACGCAGTACCAGGAGAGCGCCCAGGCCCTGGAAGCGCGGCTGGGGGAGTTCCGGCCCAAGGTGCTGCTGATTCTGGGCTCTGGCCTGGGCGGGCTGGCAGACGCGGTGGAAAAGCCCATGATTGTGCCTTATGGAGAGGTGCCCCATATGAGGCAGTCCACGGTTTCGGACCATAAGGGGCAGTTTGTGTTTGGCCGTCTGGCTGGACAGGATGTTGCAGTGATGCAGGGGCGGCTTCACACCTATGAGGGCTGGACGGCTGCGGATGCGGCGTATCCGGTCCGCGTAATGCGGCTCCTGGGGGCTGAGGTGCTGCTTGTGACGAATGCGGCTGGAGCGGTGAACCGGGACTATTCTCCAGGGGATGTGATGCTGATTACCGATCATATCAAGCTGTTTGGGGACAGTCCGCTGCGGGGACCGAATTTGGAAGTCTTCGGCCCCAGGTTCCCGGATATGAGCCATGTCTATACGCCTCGTCTGCAAGCGCTGGCGCGGGAGGCCGCAGAGCGTCAAAGAATCGTTCTGCGGGAGGGTGTGTATATGTTCTTCCCTGGGCCGCAGTATGAGACGCCGGCAGAGGTACGTTTTGCGCGTCTGGCGGGCGCGGACGCAGTGGGGATGTCCACGGTGCCGGAAGCGGTTGCGGCGGCACACTGCGGGATGGAGGTTTTGGGCTTCACGCTCTGCACGAATATGGCGGCGGGTGTGCTGGACCAGCCTCTTTCCGGGGAAGAGGTTGTCGCGGCGGCTGAGGCGGCGGGACCAAGATTTTCCGCGCTTGTACAGGCGTGCCTGGCGGGGCTTTGATTTGCGCCGCTTTGTTCATAGCGGTGTTCACCGGTCCTGCGGCGGGTGATTCATAAAACAAGCGGTCAAACATAGAATGTGCCCAAAGGTGCAAAAGCCTTTCAGAATTTTAGAAGGGGAATTCGAGGTATTCTTTGAATGTCTAGTCAGAAAAAGCAATCCTTTATTGGCGGCGCCGCTGTTCTGGCCTCTGCCGTCGTCATTGTCAAGCTCATCGGCGCAGTTTACAAGATTCCGCTTAACAATATCCTGGGGAGCGTCGGAAAAACCTACTTTGAAACTGCCTACCTGATTTACAATTTTCTGAACATTTTCGCCACGGCGGGCCTTCCCCTGGCAATCTCCAAGCTCACCAGCCAGGCCCATGCCCAAGGTCTCGAAAACCAGAAACGGAAAATTTTCCGCACAGCCATTTGGCTCTTTTTTGCTCTGGGTCTGGCAGGCTCCACCCTGATGTTTTTCGGCGCGGACCAACTGGCCGCCTTTGAGGAAAACCCTATGGCGGCCCAGGCAATCCGCGCCCTGGCGCCGGCGGTCTTCTGCGTGTGCCTGCTGGCCTGTATGCGGGGCTATACCCAGGGGCAGGGTAATATGACCCCCACCGCCGTCAGCCAGGTCCTGGAGGCCCTCTGCAAAGTCGGCATCGGCCTGCCCTTGGCCTGGTATATCCTTGGCCTGGCCCGGGAGGCCGCAGAGGACAACATGGCGAACGTTGCCGCAGGAGCCATTTTCGGCGTCACCGCAGGTACCATCCTCTCCGTGTGCTTCCTGGTCTTTTACATGCTTTCCCATCGGAACCGGAACCGGTCCGCTGACGTTCCCTCAGACAGCGGAGATATCATCCGGCAGGTCCTCGCAATCGGCATTCCCATCACGCTTGGAAACTCCGCCTTGGGCATCATCAATCTGATTGACACCAAAATTGTTATGGGCCGTCTCCAAAGCGCCCTTCTCCTTTCTGAGAGCGAAGCCGCCCTGCTGAACGGACAGTACCGCATGGCGATGGATATGCCCAATATGGTGGCCTCCTTTGTCTATCCCGTCACCATGAGCCTCATTCCCTTTGCCGCCGCGGCCATCACGCAGCGGGACAATGCCAAGGCCGACCGTATCATCTCCTCTGCCTTCCGCCTGATTGCGGTGCTGGCAATTCCGGCGGGCGTGGGGCTGTCCGTCCTGTCTACGCCCATTATGCGCCTCATGCTTCCCCAGCGGCAGGAGGACGCTGTGGCGGCGGGGCCCCACCTCCAGATCCTGGGCATGGCCCTTATCTTCATCTGCCTGATGATCCTCACGAACGCGATCCTGCAAACCTACGGAAAAGAGCGCCTCCCTATTTTCACCGTAATCGCTGGCGGCCTGACAAAGATTGTCATGAATTTCATCCTGGTGGGCAATCCAGAAATCAACATTAACGGCGCACCCATTTCTACGCTGTGCTGCTATCTTGTTGTAGTGGGACTGAACCTCCTGTTTGTCTGGAAATACTCGGCGGAAAAGCCCCGTTACCTCCAGCTCTTTTTCAAGCCGGCAGTGGCCTCCGTCCTGATGGGCGGCGCAGCCTGGGCGGTGTACGGCTTTACGAACCGGGTCCTTTCAGCGGGCCATTCCGCCTACATGGCCAACGCTGCCGCGGTCATGGCGGGCATCCTGGCGGGCGTGGCGGTATATGGAATTCTGGTGATTGCAATGCGGATTCTTCGGGCTGAGGATGTCCGGTCGATTCCGCATGGCGAAAAACTGGTCAGACTTCTGCACTTAAAATAAAAAAATCAAGGAAAATTTTGTTTTTTTCGAATTTTGTATTGAAATTTCTTGCAAAGGCGGATAATATATGGTAGATTTTCAAAGTAAGTCCCGCTACCAGTGGGAGGATTTCCTGAAAATCATGGAGCTTCTGCGCGCTCCCGGGGGCTGTCCCTGGGATGCGGAGCAGACCCATGGTTCCATCCGGCGGAATTTCCTGGAGGAGACCTACGAGGCTTTGGACGCGCTGGACCAGGACGACCCTGCCGCCATGTGCGAGGAGCTGGGGGATGTGCTGATGCAGGTGGCCTTCCACGCGCAGATCGAGAAGGAGCGGGGCCGTTTCACCATGGAAGATGTGGTGAATGGCGTGGCCCAAAAGCTGGTGTACCGGCATCCACATGTTTTTGGAGACGTCCAGGTGAACGGAAGCCAGCAGGTGCTTGCGAACTGGGATGTGCTGAAACGGAAGGAAAAAGGACAAGCTACTACAGCCGACGCCATCGAAGCCGTGCCCCACACGCTGCCCTCTCTCTGGCGGGCAGAGAAGACGGTGAGCAAGGCGGCGAAGTCCGGATTCCGGTGGGACAATCCCCTCAGCGCCTTGGAGAAGCTGGAAGAAGAGGTCCGGGAGCTGCGGGAGGCCCTGGAAGCTGGAGGCGGCGTTGATATTCCCCACGGCGTGCGGGAGGAGCTGGGCGACCTGCTGTTTATGGCCGCCGCCATCGGGCAGATGACCGGCGTTGACCCGGAAGACGCGCTCCATGGGGCCTGCGACAAGTTCTGCACACGTTTCCGCCGTGTGGAAGACAAAGCGGCCGCAGAGGACAAGCCCCTGAGCGAATGCACCGAGGCCGAACTGGTGGCACTTTGGAACGCCGCCAAAAAAGAACAAACCCCGTCTTAACGCGCATGACCGCGTTTAGAGATAAGGAACCCAAGAAACAAAAATCACAAACAAATCTATGGAGGACACCACTCATGAACAAAGCAGATCTCATTAACGTCGTTTCCGCATCCGCTGAGGTTTCCAAGAAGGACGCAGAGGCCGTCATCACCGCTACCCTGGACGCCATCACCGACGCTTTGAAGGAGGGCGAAAAGGTCCAGTTGGTGGGCTTCGGCTCCTTTGAGGTGAAAAAGCGCGCCGCCCGCATTGGCCGTAACCCCAAGACGAAGGAGCCTATCGACATCCCCGCTTCCACCGTCCCTGTGTTCAAGGCCGGCAAGGTTCTCAAAGACGTGGTGTCCAAGTAATTTTACGCGCAGGCGAAGGGAGGCTTTTTCACTGTGCGCCTGGATAAATACCTCAAGGTCTCCCGGCTGATTAAGCGCCGGACTGCCGCAAATACCGCCTGTGACAACGGACTGGTTTCCGTGAATGGAAGGCCCGCCCGTGCGTCCTATGAGGTGAAGGCAGGCGACCAGATTTCCATGCAGTTTGGCGCCCGCACCGTGATGGTAGAGGTCCTGGCGGTGCAGGAGACTGTACGCCAGGGCGATATCCTCTACCGGGAAATCCGGTAGCCGCAAATGAATGGAATAATTCCTTTCTCTCTGCCATATTCTGTGGACAGGGAGGGAGGAAGACATGAACGATTATACCATGCCCCAAACCACACACCGCCTGGAGCTGGAGGGCCGGGAACGGCTGACGGTCTCCGGCGTGGAAGACGTGGAGCGTTTTGACGAGACCGGTATCGTGATGTCCACAGCGGCCGGAACGCTGGTGATTACTGGAGAGGATCTGCACATCGGCAAGCTCTCCTTGGACGGAGGGGAGCTCCACGTAGATGGACGGATTGACTCCCTGGCCTACGAGGACCAGCCCGCAGGCCGCGGCGGACTGCTGAGCCGCATTTTCGGTTGACATGGGGCCGCTAGTCACCGTGCAGCTTCTGGCCTTTCTTCAGTCCGTCCTGCTGGGCCTGTCCGCTGGGTTGCTGTACGATTTGCTGCGCCCCTTCCGCCTCCGCTCTCCCCGCTTCACCAACTGGCTGGACCTGGCGTACTGCCTCTTTGTGGGCGGGGCGGCCTTCCTCTTCCTGACGGGAGGAAGCG
>CAOJHG010000179.1 GCA_948435975.1 uncultured Oscillibacter sp.
ACGCGGCGGTTTCTCCGGCTGCGCCGCACTCCCGGCAGGCGGCGTAGGCCGCCAGGATGTTGTAGATGTTGTAAATGCTCTGAAACGCCAGGGCGATCTGCGTTCCGCCGTCGATGGTGACGGTCCACTTGTCTGCATCCACTGCTGTTACAGTGTAGTCCGTCTTCGGCTTCCTGTGCCCGCAGCTCGTGCAGCGGTAGGCGCCGATATGGTTATAGTGAACATAGTCATATTCCATAGGGGCGTGGCAGAGCGGGCAGAAAGCGCCGTCGTGATATGCCCCAGATGGAGCGTCCGCAGATACGGCGCACTTGTCCAGGCCGAACCATTTCACTTTCTCATGGCCCTGGGCGAAGCAGGAGGACAGCGGGTCGTCGGCGTTGAGGATCAGCTCGGTTTCCGGATGAATGGCAGGAAGGATGGAATCGTAGACCCATTCCGGGTGGCCGTTTCGAGTGAGCTGATCCCGATAGAGGTTGGTGATGACGAATTCCGTAGGGTGAAAATACTGAAAGGTCTTGGCGGCGTAGCGTTCATCAGACTCGATAAGGAGCACGTCGACCTTCACCCTTCCGTTCAGGGCGGCATGGGTCAGGACCAAAGTGGCCACGCCCTCGATCTGGTTGGACCCCTCCTTATTATAGATGACGCTTTTCCCATCGGCCTGGAGGATAGCGGCGATCATCTCCACAGTAGAGGTTTTGCCGTTGGAACCCGTAACGGCGATGATTTGTTTCGGCAGGGTCACGCGCCTCAGAACGTCCCGGCAGACCTTGAGGGCCAGCTTTCCAGGCATAGAACTCCCTTTGCCCACCAGCTTTCCCACAAAGTGTCCCAGCTTGCACAGCATGATGGCAAGCAGCATTCTCACAGGTCTCACATCTCCTTTTCCGCCAGTTCTCCCAGTTCCGCGATAGCCCGGACAGGAGCGCCGTCGGCATTCTTGTATTTCAGGGGCAGAGCGGTGAAGTGGAAGTCCTTCCGGCCCACGATGTTCTTCAAGCGGAGGCATTCGACAATAACCATGCCGTCCCGAAGAAGGATATGGTGAATAGGCATGTCCTCACTGGCCAAAGAATCCACACTGAAGGAATCGGTGCCCACGCCCTTCAGACCGCAGGAGACCAGGTAACATGCCGCGCCCTCGTCCAGCACAGGAAAGCCGTCCTCAAAAAAGGCGGGGGTGTTCCATTTCTTCTCCCAGCCGGTGTAAAACAGCACGAAGTCTGCCGTCCGGATAAGGCCGTTCTGCTCCCGCAGGTAATCAGCGGTGATGACGGGACCCGCCTGGGAGACATCCAGCGCCGCTGCCCGCCCGCTGAATTGTGAAATAGGCAGGTCGTCCAGGTCCGAGCCTTCCCGCAGGATATGGGAAGGGGCGTCGATATGGGTGCCGGTGTGGGAAGTCAGGGTGAGCAGGGTGGTCCGAAAGCCGTTTTTTGCAAGGGTGGCGGAGGGAACGAGGGAGGGAGCCTGGTCTCCGGGATACGCGGCCAGCTCCGGCGTAACGGTGTGGGTGAGGTCGATGATCATAAGAGCTTCCTTTCTTATTCAGTGTAGACAGATTGACGATGGGTCAGACAGCGGTTTCCAATCCAATCACAATTCAGAATCAATGGACAATCCTGAAAAATATGATTGTAACAGCAACGATCAGGCACATTCCCAGCAGTACGCCTCCAGCGGCAGTATGCAGTATGCAGAGGAACGAAGCCAGACGGAAAGCCCCGCGTTTACCCTGTTCCCGCCGGACACGCGACAGCATCCACAGTCCAAGCAGGCCGGGGACCACGTCCAGCATCATCATGTAAGGAGCGGCCTGACAGATGGACTGGAGAAATGCGGGCGTTTGATAAAAAAGGTGCCTGGGAGCCAGGAGGGCCCACCAGAAGGGCGGCCAGAACGCCAGCAGCGCCAGTTCCAGGCTCAACACGGCTTTCACCCGCTTCACGGCGGCGCTCCTCCATTCCTTTTCCGCGTTCCGCTCTCCAGGTAAATCATCAGCGCGGCCACATCCGCAGGGGAGACGCCGGAAATGCGGGACGCTTGCCCCAGGTCCATGGGCCGTACTGCTGACAGCTTTTCCCGCGCCTCTAAACGCAGACCCTGAATGCCGCTGTAATTGATGTCCGGCGGCAGGCGGTGAGATGCCATCCTGTGGAACTCCTCCACCTGTTTCTGCTGGCGGCGGATGTAGCCCTCGTACTTGACGGAAATCTCTACCTGTTCCGCCACATCTGGGGGGAGGTCCGGCCGTTCTGGGTCGAAGGGGGCCAGCTCCTGATAGTGAATCTGCGGGCGGCGCAGAAGCGCGTCTAATGGGCTTCCTCCAGGCGCGTCAGAGGTCCCCTTCTCTGCCAGGAACGCGGACAGCGCGGGGGAAGGCGGCGCGCCGGTGTGGGCAAGACGCTTGATTTCCCGGTCCACGGCGGCGTATTTCTCCTGGACCGCCTGGAGCCGTTCCTCTGAGACCAGGCCCGCCTCATAGCCCCGCTTCGTCAGGCGCAGGTCCGCGTTGTCCTGCCGGAGAAGCAGCCGGTACTCGCTGCGGGAAGTCATGATGCGGTATGGCTCGTTGGTCCCCTTGGTCACCAGGTCGTCAATCAGGGCGCCGGTATAGGACTCTGCCCGGGAGAGAATGAAATCACCTTTTCCCAGGAGCTTCCAGGCGGCGTTGATTCCGGCGGCAAGGCCCTGAACCGCTGCTTCCTCATAGCCGGAGGAGCCGTTGAACTGTCCCGCGCCGTACAGCCCTGGGACAGACTTCACCTCCAGGGTAGGCAGGAGGGCCAGGGGATCTATGCACTCATATTCTATGGCGTAAGCGGGCCGGGTCATGACCGCACGGCGGAGGCCCGGGACGCTGTGGAGCATCTGAATCTGCACATCCTCCGGCATTGAGGAGGAGAAGCCCTGGATATATAGTTCTTCTGTGTCCAGACCCATTGGCTCGACGAAAAGCTGATGGCGGAGCTTGTCGGGAAAGCGGACAATCTTCGTTTCAAAGGAGGGACAGTAGCGGGGCCCCACGCCCTCGATGACGCCGGAATACATGGGGGCCCGGTGAAGGTTCTCCTGAATGATGCGCTTGGTTTCCTCGGTGGTCCAGGTGAGCCAGCAGACGGCGCGGTTTTCAGGAGGCGCGGAGGTGCTGTAGGAGAAGGGGACCGGCAGCGCGTCTCCCGTCTGAACCTCCATTTCGTCAAAGTCCACCGTGCGGGCGTTGACCCGGGGGGGCGTGCCGGTCTTAAAGCGCCGGAGGGGAAGGCCCAGAGCTTGCAGGCATTTGGTCAGGGGACGGGCGGCGTGCATTCCATCCGGGCCGGAGTCCTGTACCCACTCGCCCACGATGGTCCGCCCGGATAAATAGGTGCCGGTGGCCAGAATGACGGCCCTTACAGAGAAGACCGCGCCGGTAGCCAGCACCACAGCAGAGACTGCGCCGTTCTCAGTCCGGACCTCGATCACTTCGCCCTGACGGACGGTGAGGCGGGGCTGACGCTCCAGGACGGCTTTCATGTAACCCTGATATTTCCGGCGGTCGGCCTGTGCGCGGAGGGACCAGACGGCAGGCCCCTTTCCCTTGTTTAATAGGCGGTACTGGATGCAGCAGGCGTCGGCGGCCTTTGCCATTTCGCCTCCCAGGGCGTCCAGCTCCCGGACTAAATGGCCTTTTCCAGTGCCTCCGATAGCGGGGTTGCAGGGCATATTGCCAACAGCGTCCAGATTGATGGTGAAAATAATGGTTTCCAGTCCCAGCCGTGCAGAGGCCAGAGCCGCTTCGATCCCTGCGTGACCGGCCCCGATGACTGCAATATCAAATTGTCCCGCTGAAAATTCCAGCATAGAGGCTCCTTTTATGCCATTCTCCCGGCATCATGCTTTTTATTCTCCAACCCCTGTGGGGGGCTTGTTTTCATGGCGGAGGCCGCGCCAGGGAAGACGGAAGGACTCAGTCTGTCTGAAAGGAGATAAGCGCTACCTCCGGCCGGTTGAAGGCCCGGAAGGTAGAACCCGAATTCCCCAGTCCCCGCGTTACAAACAGCACAGACCCATTTTTCTCATAAAGCCCCGCCGTATAAGAGGGAAAGAAGGTCCGGTCCGTAGACACCAGCCCATCTGTGAACGGAAGGCGAATCAGCCCGCCGTGTCCATGCCCGGAAACCACCAGATCCGCCCCCAGGAGGCTGTATTGCTCTGGGAAATGGTCGTTCCGGTGAGCCAGCAGAATCCAAAACGGGTCCCCATAAGCGGCGTATATCTCCGCGGCCAGCTCCTCGGGGGTCTTCTGGTCCGCGTAGCCGTTGGGGTCGTCAATGCCGGCCAGAACAATGGAGTCCCCGCCCCGCTCCAGAACCGTGTATTCATTGGAAAGCACCGTGACGCCGTGGGAGGCCAGGACCTTTTTTAACTCCGGCACGCCGCCGGCGGCCCACTCGTGATTCCCTGTCACATAGTAAGTGGGGGCGATCTCCGACAGACAATCCGCCGTGTCCTCTGCATAGCCTTCCGGAACCTCCCGAAAAGCGTCCAGCAGGTCCCCGACTAAAAAAATATACTCCGGCTCCGCCTGCTGAACGGCTTCCAGCAGAGCAGCGTTTTCTTCGCCGAACAGTGTGCTGTGCAAATCCCCCAAGACCACGATGCGGCAGCCGTCAAAGCCCTCCGGCAGACGGGCAAAAACAGGGGTGAACTGTGTAGATTCCAAGGAGCGGTTTCCCCAGCGGATATACAGCGCCGCCAGGACCGCCAGCACCAGCAGGGTCAAGACCGTCCGCGGAAATGAGCTGCGCTTTCGGGAATGTCTGGCCATAAGAGCTCCTCTGTGATAATGGCTTCCGGCAGCGCATAGGAAGCCGGTGATCGTATCGGCCGCCGGCAGGGGACGGAAAAGCGCCGCCGTTTCATACAATTCGTACAATCCTTGATGCACTTATTATAGCACAGGGAGTTTTTCCGTGGCGAGAGAAAAAATGCACAAAGAAACGGTTCTGCCAGCGGGATTCTTCATGCGCCACAGCATGTTTCCCCACCAAAGAAGTGGGGAGTAAAAGGGGATCATTTCCAGCGGACTCTGTCAAAATATCTGACTTTACGTCAAATCTGCCAAAAAATTACTGGAAAAATTGGCGGTCGGTTTATGGGAGTTACCGGAAATTACCCTTGCGAAGACGAAAAAGCTGTGCTATAATACAGTATCATAAACAAACAGAGAGGAGGAACCAATTATGAAAAAGTTCTTTTCCGCTATATCGGAAGACGTGGATGATCTGATTTTTCTTGACGAGGTTTGGACCAGCAGCGACCGTTAAAGAAAAAGTTGGAACACCACGCTTGAATGCGTGGATTTTTCTTTTTTCTGCGTGTGTACCGGGAAAATGAGGACCCGTTGAAGATAATACGAATCTTTCCCGGC
>CAOJHG010000180.1 GCA_948435975.1 uncultured Oscillibacter sp.
GACCCTCCAACGCCGGTACGGTATTCCAACCAGCTGCGCGGACTGGGTGAAACCTTTGGAACTGCCGGGATTCTGCTCACGCGGAACCCGTTCAATAACTTTATCGGCAGCTTTTTCTGCAAATTAAGGGGAAACGAAAAAATTTTTACAGAAGCACTCTCGTCCCTCCAGGCGCGGGCAGTCCGCCAGCATATGCAATCATTTTTCCTGTTGCAAACTTCTCGCTTTTATGCTACAAGTAACCTATATAATACTTCTTCTATGAAAGAGGGCAGCGGCGTGAAGATAAGTCCGGAGAAGCAAAAGCGGCTGGTTCATGTGGCCCGCCGGTATTACCTGGAGGACTGGAAGCAGAGCGAGATTGCCAACGAGCTGGGGGTCTCCCGTCCCATGATCAGCCGGATGCTGTCCGAGGCGCGGGAACTGGGCATCGTCGAAATCACCATCCATGAGCCGGGGGCCAGGACCGCCAGACTCCTGGAGCGCCTGCGGCTGTTCAGCTCTATCCAGGGCGGCGTACTGGTGGAGGACGGGCTGGACGGGGACGCCACCAATCAGCGCCTTTCTCAAGGGGCCGTGGACCTTCTGCACCAGCTCTCTGCCCACCGTCTGGGCGTGGGCTGGGGATATCTGATCGGGCAGCTTGTGACCTGGCTGGAGGCCCACCCGCAGCCGGACAGCACTGTTACCGACATTTGCCCTCTGGTGGGAAACGCCAGCATCCCCGCCCGCAACTACCAATCTAATGAAAACGTCCGTCTGATGGCCCAGCAGCTTGGCGCGGTCCCCCATTTCCTTTACCTCCCGGCCCTTCCAGACAGCCTGGAGGAAAAACAGCTCCTCTGCTCTACCGAGGTCTACCGGCAGATTTACCAGCAGTGGGAGCAGATTGACACCGCTTTAGTTAATATCGGGAATTACCCCTCCAGTCCTGATTTTGCCTCTCTTGTCCGCTACGGCAGCCTGCTCCAGCAGCAGCACGCCTGCGGACGGATGCTGGTATACTATTTTAATGAATCCGGTACGGTGGTCCAGTCGGAACAGGATTTTGCTATTCAGGTTCCCATTGACCTTCTGAAACGGTGTCCCCATATTATCGGCGTTTGTTCCGCCAACACCAGCGCAAAGGCCCTCCTGGGGGCGCTTCGGTCCGGATATTTTACCCATATCGCGGCGCGGGCGGACCTGGTCAGGACGCTGCTGGACAATATGTAACATATGAAACCTCCTGGGAAAGCTCTTTTCTCCAGGAGGCTTTATTATGCATATTTTTCACAATTTGTCTTGCTTATTTATAGAATCTTCGTAGAAACAGACGGTTGTTATTGACTTTTGTAACCATTCATGCTTTACTAGTATTCACAGATGTTACAAGCGTGCGCGTCACTTTCTGGAGGTGGTCAATGTGACGAAAAATGAGTTTGCGGAACGGATCAAACACGCCTGCGCCGCTGTCAGGGCCGAGGAAGCGCTGCTGACGGAGATTGATTCCAAATTCGGAGACGCCGATCATGGGCTGACGATGGCAAAGATTGCCGGGGCTGTTTCTGATGCGGTGGATGGGTCCGGCGGCGGCATCCGGGCCATGCTGAACGATGCGGCGGAAGCGGTCATGCGCTTGAACGGAGGCAGCGCCGTCCCCCTGTGGAACACCTGGCTGGATGGGATGCAGGAGGCCGCCCCTGAGGGAGACGAGATCGACGCGGCAGGCATTCAGGCCATATTTGCCCAGGCGCTGGAGGAACTGAATGACATGTCTGGAGCCAAAGTGGGAGACAAGACGATGATGGACGCGGTGATTCCCGCCAGCGAGGCAATTGCGGCTTACAGCGGAAGCGACGTGGGAACGCTCTTCACCGCCGCCGCCAGAGCTGCCGCAGAGGGCGCGGAGAATACGAAAAACTTTACGTCCAAATTCGGCCGGGCAAAGAGCTATGGCGAAAAGACCATCGGCACCCCAGACGCCGGCGCCCTATCCATGGCCTGCTTTTTCCAGGGGCTGGCGCAGGCGTAAAGCGGTATCCCTTTTCACGCAGTACCAACTTGGTCTATTTTTATTTGGAGGTAGCTCAATATGAAAATGAAGAAGTTTATCAACGCGCCTGAGACTATCACGGACGAGGAATTAGAGGGTTTGGGCCTGGCTTATCCCGACATCGTGGACGTGGATGGCCATCTGGTCATCAGCAAGGACCTGAAGGACGCCGACCGGGTTACTATCGTCACCTACGGCGGTTCCGGCCACGAGCCCGCTCAGGCCGGTTTCGTAGGCAGGGGAATGCTGGACGTTCAGGCTGTGGGAGATATCTTCGCCGCGCCTAATGGCCAGTTGGTGTTCGACGCGATGAAGCTGGCGGACAAAGGCCACGGCGTACTGCTGCTGACCCTGAACTATGCGGGGGATCAGTTGGCGGGCAAGCAGGCCATGAAGCTGGCAAAAAAGGCGGGGCTCAACGTCCGTCAGGTGGTCACTGGCGAGGAGATCCAGTATGACCCCAACGGCGAGGACAACAAGCGGGGGCTGGCCGGTGCGGTGGCCCTGTACCATATTGCCGCCGCTGCCGCCCAAGAGGGGAAAAGCCTGGATGATGTTGCTGGGATTGCACAGCGCTATGCCGAAAATATGGCCTCCATCACCGTCAAATCCACCGACGCTACCCACCCCCAGAATGGCATGTCCTTCGGCGACCTGGGCGAGACCGATATGATGGAGATTGGCGCGGGACAGCACGGTGAGGGCGGCGGCGTCCGGGTCCCTATGGCTTCCTCTAAGGAAACGGTTGCCCTGGTGGCCGAGGCGCTGGCAAAAAAACTGGAACTAAAGGCGGGCGATAAGACCTTCGTGATGATTAACGGCTGCGGCGCTACTACGATGATGGAACTGCTGGTGCTGTTCAAGGACACGGTGGCGTTTTTGAAGGAAAAGGGTGTGGAAGTCGCTGCCAGCATGGTGGGCGAGATTCTCACGGTACAGGAGGCGGGCGGCTTCCAGATGAATATTGCCAAGTGGGATGATGAGTTTATCCGCCTCTGGAACACGCCCTGCCATACCCCGGCGTACAGCAAGGAGTAAGCCATGGCAGACAATATTGGAAATAAGGCCGCCCATGATTATCATCTGGATATCCCTGCTGTGCAGGAGGGCTTTTTCGTCAAGGGCGCGTCTCACTGCGGCTGGGGCATGAAGAGCCGCTTGGCCCGCTTGTTCGACGCCAAGAGTGGAAACACCGTCATGCTGGCCTTTGACCACGGTTACATCATGGGTCCCACCGCCGGGCTGGAGCGCATCGACTTGGTAATCCCGCCTCTGATCCCTTATGTAAATGTACTGATGGCGACGAAGGGAGTTTTGCAGACCTGCATCTCTCCAGCGGCCCCGGCGGCCAGGTGCATCCGAGCAACCTATGATTCCACGGTTCTCTATGACGATATGTCTAACGGCGGCGGCATTGCCTGCGATATGGAGGACGCACTCCGGATGAACGCCGACTGCGTAGCCGTACAGACCTTCATCGGCGCACCGGGTGAAAGCCGTTCCCTGGAGCTGCTGTGCCGCACTGCTGGCGCTGGGGCACGGTATGGTGTTCCCACCTTGGGCGTTGTGGCGGTGGGCAAGCAGATGGAGCGGACGGAGAAGTTTTTCCAACTGGCTGTCCGGGTCCTGGCCGAAAACGGGGCCAACATCGTCAAGAGCTACTTCTGCGAAGGCTTTGAGCGTGTTGCCGCCGCCTGCCCGGTTCCTATTGTTATCGCGGGCGGTAAAAAGCTGCCGGAGCTGGAAGCGCTGGAAATGGCATACCAGGCGATTGACCAGGGGGCTCACGGCGTGGATATGGGGCGGAACATCTTCCAGTCCGATTCCCCCGCCGGGATGGCGCAGGCAATCGGAAAGGTGGTCCACGAAGGATATACCGCTCAGCAGGCTTATGAGGTCTATCAGGCAGTCAAACATCAAAAATAAGGAGGATTCTGCAATGTCTGCTGTTTATATGCACATTGGCATCCCTGTCACCAACCGCAAGCCTGGCATGGTCTATAACGAGGGGGCCAAGTTCTGGGTAAGCAATGTCGAGGATTACGATTACAAGATCGAATATCTGAAATTCGAGGAGGGCACCCCCTTCCCCGAGGTGCTCCACCGTATGCCGCATGTGGCCTATCTGGTGGACGACCTGGAAAAGTACATCGCCGACGCTGACAGTGTTATCTGCGGGCCTATGGACGCCAACGAGAAGGGGGACCGGCTGGCCTTCGTCTGGAAGGATGGAGCCATTCTGGAACTTTACAAAGAGGCATAATTTCTTATTTGAATCCAAATTGTAATTAAAATCTCTAAAAAAACCATCTCCCAGCGGAAAAATGCCGGGGGATGGTTTTTCTTTTTCCCTTTGTGGTCAGCCAGCGGACATCCTCTTATTTAATCCAGCAGTTCCCAGGCAAAATCCTCCCATTTCAGACGGCTGCCCACATCCGTGCCCTCCGGAAGCAGAAACATCGCCACCTGATTTTCCACGCCGCTGTCACTGGTCATGTATGCGTAATCGCCGTTGATGTTCTGAACGGTATAAAATACGGGTTCCATAGCAATCCTCCCTATTTCGCGCTTTCCTGCTTCAGCATGGCAGGCCCCATCTCCAGGATGACCGCCTGGAGTCCCGACAGGCAGAGTCTCGTTCCCTGAAGCTCCAGCGTATCCCGGCTGTTCAGCAGTACCTTTTTGTACGGCCCTGGAAGCTCCAGCGTCTGGGGCTCCTTCTGGTAATTGGCCGCCACCAGCAGCGCCTTCTCCCCGTTATGGCGAAAATAGGCCATCAGATTTTCCTGTTCTTCCTTATAGGGCGTCAGGACTCCATAGGTAATTACATCCTGATACTCCGGCGATTTCCGCAGCGCAATCAGGGCCCGGTACCAGCTCCACACCGAGTCCGGACGGCGCATCTGGTCCGCGCAGTTGATTTCCTTGTAGTTCGGGTTCACCTTTCTCCAGGGCGTTCCCGTTGTAAAGCCCGCGTTGGCAGATGCGTCCCATTGGAAGGGCGTGCGGGCATTATCCCGGCTGAACGGCGCAACGGCCCGCAGCGCTTCCTCCGGAGTCAGTCCCGCGTCCAGGGCCACACGATACTCGTCCAGGGTACTGCAATCGTCGATCTCCTCGATGGACGCAAACGGCGCGTTGGTCATTCCCAGCTCTTGGCCTTGGTAGAGGAAGGGAAGCCCCCGCAGCATCAGGTTTACCGCCGCCAGCAGCTTCTTTCCGTCCTCGTTCCGGCAGTCCTCCGGCAGATAATGGCTGGCGCCTCGGGGCTCGTCGTGGTTCTCGATGATATTGGAGAGGAAACCAGCGTCCCCAATCTTCCGCTGGGCCGCAAATACGCACTTCTTATATACGTCCCCCCATACTACCGG
>CAOJHG010000181.1 GCA_948435975.1 uncultured Oscillibacter sp.
ACGCCATTGAGTCCGACGAGCTGGGCCGGGCAAAAATCAACTATGACAAGTGCGTTTCCTGCGGCATGTGCCTGGTGAACTGCCCCTTCGGCGCGATTGCCGACAAGAGCCAGATCTATCAGGTCATCACAGCCATCAAGCGGAATGAAGAGGTTATTGCCTGCGTGGCCCCTGCCTTTGTGGGACAGTTCGGAAAGGACGCTACCCCCGCTAAGCTGAAAGCCGCTATGAATATCCTGGGCTTCGCCGACGTGGTGGAAGTGGCAATCGGCGCAGACCTCTGCACTGTTCAGGAGGCCAAGGATTTCTTGGAGGAGGTCCCCGAAAAACAGCCGTGGATGGGCACTAGCTGCTGTCCCGCCTGGAGCGTGATGGCAAAGAAGCTGTATCCGGAGTTCGCGGAATACATCTCCATGGCCCTGACGCCGATGGTGATTACCGCCCGGATGGTAAAGAAGGACCACCCCAACGCCCGCATCGTCTTTATTGGGCCCTGCGCGGCAAAGAAGCTGGAGGCCAACCGCCGGACTGTCCGTTCGGATGTGGACTTCGTGCTGACCTTTGAGGAGCTTCAGGGCATGTTCGACGCCCGGGATATCGACTTTACTAAGCTGGAAGCCAACCCGGAGGACGAGATGGACGAGGGCACCGGCATGGGCCGCGGCTTTGCGGTCGGCGGCGGTGTGGCGGCCGCGGTGGTGGAAGCCATTAAGCACATCGACCCGGACCGGGAAATCAAGATCGAATATGGAGACGGCCTGAAGAACTGCCGGAAGATGCTAGCCATGGCGAAGGCGGGGAAACGGGACGGTTATCTGCTGGAGGGCATGGGCTGTCCCGGCGGCTGTGTGGCTGGCGCAGGCACCATCCGTCCGGTGAAGGAAAGCACCATGAGCGTGGAGAAGTTCAAAAACGATGCATCGGAAATGAGCTGCACCGCAAGTCCCTATCTCCACCGCCTCGAAGACGTTGAGGAATGCTGATAACGCACTGGCCGTCTGGTGTTTCCGCCGGTCTGCCCCCCGATGCCGATAATAGATCCTGTGGGCCCTGTCAATACGGCAGGGCCTGCATCTTTTCTTTGAGAGGAGGAACCATGACGGAGAAATTCACGATGCAGGTCATTGCCCGCATCCACAGTGACTTTGCCACGAAATTCGGTATTCCCCGGCAGAGCGGTCTGGTGAACGCGCTGGAAGCTGCCGTGGTCTTCGAGCCGCCCTACCGCAATCCCGACGCTCTCCGGGGGCTGGAAGGCTTTTCCCACCTCTGGCTGGTCTGGGTCTTCGATCAGGCAGTTCGGAAGGACTGGTCTCCCACTGTCCGTCCCCCGCGTCTCGGCGGAAATACCAGGGTGGGTGTGTTTGCCACCCGGTCTCCTTTCCGGCCCAACCCTATCGCGCTTTCCGCTGTGGCCCTGGACCGCATCGAACAGACCCCGCGTCAAGGACCCGTCCTTCATATTCGCGGCGCGGACCTCATGGACGGCACCCCCATCCTGGACATCAAGCCCTATCTTCCCTACGCCGACTGCAAGCCCCACGCCGCTGGAGGCTTTGCCGCCGACCCCGCCGGAGAAACGCTGACCGTCCGCATCCCGCCAGACCTGCTGGCCCAAGTCCCTCCAGACCGTCAAGATGCCCTTCGCGGCGTCCTGGCTCTGGACCCCCGGCCCCGCTACCAGGAGGACCCTGGCCGCGTCTACGGTTTTGAATTCGCTGGCCTGGAGGTCCGTTTCACCGTGTCCGGAAGCTGCCTCACCGTCCTGGAAATCCACTCCGAGGCCCCATAACTGCCCCGAAAAAATCCCCCTGCTCCATAGACCGGAACAGGGGGATCTTCAGATGCTTGTCACATAACTGCCCTTACTCGTAAAGCTCCTCGTCGGCATAGTCGTCATACTCCGAACGAAACTTCTTGCTCATGCTGTTCTTGACGCCGCAAAAGCCAACGCTCAGATCGTGCCAGCCGCCAATCAGCAGGCACACGAACGCCGCGAACGCCAGACTTGCACCGATGATCTTCATCACCATACTTGCGGTTTTGCTCATGGTAATCTCCTCTCATTTCAAGTATTCCGGGACCGACTGTTTTTATCATACACTGTTTTCCCCAGTTTTACAAGACTTTTCTTCCCCTTTTCAGCCGTAAATATCCTCCATGTCAATCCTGTCCCCCAAAAGGAAGGGCAGGAACCGCCCCATCAAAGGGACATACGACGACGCCAGCAGCAGAGACGCAATCCACGCCGCTCCCCGCTTCTTCCGGCCCGGCACCGCCAGCCCAATCAGCGCACCCAACGCACACACGCAGATGCCCGCAAAGGCCAGATCCCGCCAGGTACTCCGTTTCAGCCAATGCCGGGCCGCCTCAGTCACTCTCCCCATTTGTGCCGCCTCCTTCTCTGTTTTCTTTCTCATAAACATAGGGCGCAAAGTCGAACCACTCCAGCCCTCCACTCTCCAGAACGCCCGGCGCCTCCTGCCCCTTCACACTGTACGTAATGCGGAACAGGGCCTTTTCCGGGTCATACTCCGTCCAATAGGAGTTTACGCCCCAGTTGTCGTGTCCCGGCAGCTCCGGAAGCGTAATCACGCCAATCCAAACCTCGTCTTCCCGCCGCTGAAACACGGAGGTCATCCGATGCCCGTCCCCACCATAGGTATTGTTGACCACCAGCTCCGTCACGCCGTCCCCGTCCAGGTCCACGGCGTAATCCTCCGCCGAATAGCCAAAGCTCTCAGCAATGGGAACGGCGGCGCCTCCTTCCAAGGCGTAATATACATTTGTCCCAAAATAACCGCCCAGGATGCCCGTCCGCAGCGCAAAGCCCTCATAGTCCATGATGTCCGTGAAAGCCCACGCAGACAGGTCCTGGGGCGTATGGTAATCCGTATCCCGGCGCAGGGTCCGCAGAAGGGTCTCCACGCCGTCCTGCTCCAGCATCAGGTCCAGCCGGTCCTCTCCGCCGCTCCGCAGGGAAACCGTCTGCTCTCCCACCGCTACCGTCCAGTAATCCCCAGCCGCTTGTCCGCTGACAGCCTCTTCCTGTTCCCGTCGTCCACAGCCGCTCAAGGCCAGCAGAAGTGCCAGGCAAAACGCCATTTTCCGCTCCAAGTTCATACCCCCCAAAAAATATCCTTCTCCGCATCCTATTCCGGAAGAACGCAAAAAAGAACAGGCAGAGCCCAGAGCGGCAAAAGAAAACCGCAGGCGTCATATGCGCCCGCGGCTCTTTACGCGGCAAGAAACCGCGCCCAAGGACGGGAATAAATCCCAGCGTTGGGTGTGGCCTCAGGCGTAGGTGTCAATAAACTGCCCAAGCTGTTGGGTGGCGGGGAGCATTTCCAGCATCTCTTCCGCGGCCAGCTCCTGGGTATCCATCACCTTTTTCGCCATGCTCATAGCATACTCTACCGAAAGCTGCGCCGCGCTCATACTCATAGAAGCGCTTGCGATTGCATCCATCATGGTGTCTTCTCCTTTTTTATCATTCAACTGCATCCTCTTCCGGACACAGCCGCTGTCTATTCTCTGGGTGAGGACTTGGGGGCGCGAATCTCCCCCAGCAGTCCCAGCAGCTCTGCTGGGGCGGCCTCCTCCACGGCGGAATCCCGGTTGACGGCGGTGGCGTCCAGCAGCTCGCTCCGCAGGATCTGCACCGACTGCGGCGCGGAGATTGCCAGCCGGACCCGACCGCCCTCCACAGATACCACGGAAACCGAGATATCCTCGCCAATCACCACGGACTCACCGGGCTTGCGCTGTAAAATCAGCAAGACGCGGCCTCCTCCCTTCGGCCAAATTCTTCCAGCGGGTGACGCATTTCATAGACCTCCATAATAATCTGGCGGGCCTCCCGCGTCTCCGGGTGGATGACCAAGGGACAGCGCAGGTTCACAGTGCTGGCGGACACGGGATTTTTCACCGCGCACAGGACATAGAAGCCCAATGCTCCCACGTCCTCTACGCCAAACGACCGTAGCTCCGCCTCCTGGATGACCGGCGCATAGTCCGGCATCAGGCAGAACGCGTCCATCACCACAAAGGCCAGGGCCGGGGTGCTGGTACTCTGGAGGCACAGCAGGTTTCCGCCGCTTCCGTCAAAGGGCAGGAGAAGAAAGCTGCGCTCCTCCTCAAAGCCAAATATGCCGCTGGGAAACCGGATGACCTCCTCCGCCTCGTATTCGATTTCTCCAAAATACTTGGTTTGGAGCTTCAATGTGGAACCTCCTGTCATGCCTGCACGTCTACCGGTTCGTAATCAGGGTCAGCAGAAGGGGGAACATACAGCGGCCCGCCGATATACTTGATGATTACTTCCGGCTTCTGCTTTACGGAAATCTCGATGTCTCCAGGGATAAATTCGAACTTTGTCTTGTCTACCCGCCAATCAAAGTTTAGTTTATCCATTTCGTAGCGAATATTCATCTCGCCGGGGTCCCAGGTGATCTCCGGACCGGTCTTGGGGATAAAATCCAGACCGGGCTGGCTGAACATCTGGGTACTGATGGCGGTCTGAGAAAGCTGGGCCTGCACATCTTCGCCAATCTGGGCTTTCAGGTACAACTCTCCCTCCTGGGCAAAGGAAGCCGTGGCCTTGTACGCCGCCTGCTGTCCCTTCTGTGCGCTCTGCTGGATGCTCTGGGTCGGCGTGGGGGAAATGGAGCTGCGCATCTCAAAGGTGTCGATATTCAGATGAATCGGCCGGCTCTTGATGCTCAGGCCACCCTTATCGCGGGAAATCTCCAGTTCTGCGGTACCACGCGTATACTCCAACTGTGCACGAGATGTCTTCATCTCGATTTCAATAGGGACTCTTGTGATTTCAAGCAATTGTTCCATAGATCATAGCGCTCTCCTTTCTGCAATTTTCATCTGCTCCTTCTCAGAGGCTCATGTAGTCCATCAGACTCTGAGACAAAACACTATTGCCCACCTTCAGCGCAGTGTCGTAGCAGTATTTCGCAAACATGAAGTCCGAAATCGCCGCTGCGGGGTTCACGTCCTCCAGGCCAAGGAACTGGTCCTGAAGAGAATCGCAGTTGTCAATCAGCAGCTCGCCGTTATCCTTCAGGAAGCTGGTCTGGGTATCCAGCTCTACATAGCGCTGCTTCACCAGAGAAGACGACTTCTCAAATTTCTGGCCCAGGACCTTGAATTCCGCCTCGTCCTTCGGGCTGGCAAACTTTCCATCCTTTGGATCGCAGGCCAGAAGAATCTCGCTGATGCGGTTCATGACAGAGGCGATATTCTCCGGTACGTCGAACTCGTAGTTCCCCTTGGAGGGATCGTTGGCATCTACGGGAACCTCCACCTTATTGCTGCCGTAGCCGCCCAGATAATAGACACCCTGGAGGGCAATATTGGTCACACTGGAGGAGACGAC
>CAOJHG010000182.1 GCA_948435975.1 uncultured Oscillibacter sp.
GCCACACCATGGCCACGGCGGCGGGAGCGCACACCAGGGGCAGGAAGAAGATGGTCCGGAAGCCACCCTTGAATTTGACCTTGGTGTTCAGCAGCATCGCCACAAACAGGGCCAGAATCATGCCCACGGGCACAGTGAGCACGCAGAACCAGACAGTATTCCATGTGGCCTTCCAGAACTCGGTATTGCTGAACATATCCGTGTAGTTCTGGATGCCGATGAATCTATAGTGTCCAAAGCCCAGGTGCTCGCAGAAGCTGGTATAGATGGTCTGGATAAAGGGCCAGATGTTCAGCACGAACAGTCCGATGATGGTGGGAGCCACCATGATCCAGCCCCAGTTTTCCTCCCGCCGGGCGGCGGCGGACAGTTTTCTTGTTTTCACCGCTGTCCCTCCTCTCAGTTGCCCGCCAGTTTCTTGGCGGTCTCCGTGTTGACGATTTCCGTCATCTTGTCCAGCCCGGAATCAATCTCCTGATTGCCGGCGTAGATCTGGGTCACCACGTCCATGACCTGGCTCTTCCAGCGGGGGCTGGCGGAGTTGTAGGGAATCTGGATGGCATAGTCAAACTGCTCGAAGATACAGTCCAGGTTAATCTTGTAGTCATACTGCTCCCAGGCAACCCGCCAGCTCTCCTCGGTTCCGAGATAGGCGGGGATGGCCGCGCCGGACTCGCCCTGAATCAGCTGGGCTTCCTCGGTGCCGAAGTACTTGATGACGTCCAGGGCCACGTCCAGCTTTTTGCCGTGGGCCGCCGCGGAGTAGCACAGGCCGTTGGAGATGCAGGCCCGGCCGTCCTTGTCCAGGCTCTCGGGGGTGTCCACCGGGTTGGGGGCCTTGGGCAGCTTTGCAATGTCCCACTTGCCGTCCATATGGGGGTTGTTCTGCAGAGCGCCCAGCAGACTCCAGGAGCCCTCCATGAACATGGCGCCCTTTTCGGACCAGAAGGTGGCGCCGGCGCCGTTCTGGGTGAAGAAGGTCTGGTCAGGGCACCAGTCTTCCTGCTGCATTCCGATATAGAACTCCATGGCTTCCTTGCCGCCGGGTTCATTATAGCCGGCGGCGGTCCTGTCCGCGTTAAGGATGTAGCCGCCGTTCTGGTAGACATAGGCCCAGTAGCCCAGCTGCTCGTCGCTGTAGGCCAGATACCCGTAGTTTCCGGTGGCGTCATAGATTTTTTGGGAGGCGTCCACCATGTCGTCCCAGGACCAGTCGTCGTCGGGATAGGCCACGCCGGCCTGATCGAACATCTCTTTGTTGTACACCAGAACGTTGTTGTCCTTGTCCTTGGGCACGCCGTAGTAGCGTCCGTCGGAGCCGCTGGCATTGTTCAGGGAAATCTCGGAGAAATGGTTCTGGTAATAGCCGCTTTCCACATCGTCATAGAGGTCTGTCACATCGGCCAGCATGCCGAAGTCGGCGTAATACAGCAGCTGATTGGTGTGCATCCAGAAGATGTCGGGCATGGTGTTGGACTCGGCGGCGGCCTCCAGCTTGGTCCAGTACTCGCTCCAGCTGACCACCTGCACGTCGATGACCACGTCCGGGTGCTGGGCGGTGTAGGCCGCGCACATGGCTTCCATGCCCGGTTTCTGGGCTGTATCCCAGATCTGGAATTTAAGATGGGTCTTTCCGTCTGAAGCGCCGCAGCCGCACAGGGCCAGCAGCAGCGCCGCGGTCAGAACCAGCGCTGTGATACGGGGGATCTTTCTCATAACTCCACTCCTCTGCTTGTTTGTCGCGCTCAGGTCTTGTTACGTAACTGTGAATTTATGATAATCCCGTCCCCGCCTGCCTGTAAATAGATTCTATTTCGCAAAATATGCCCAAATGCAGGATAAGACGCTTTCAGCGCAGGCCGCGCAACATCTTGGTATATTCTTTCATAATTTCGACTTTACGCCTAATTTACGCGGTTTTATTTTGTACAAAACATAAAAAGATGCTTTTTTAAGTCCTCCGTTTGAGCAAAGGTCCAAAAACGATATGGCAATATACGAGATTTCGCCTTCTGCGGACAGGAACCGTGGATCTGGCGGCAATTCCCCCTTGCGTCCGGCGCCCTTTGTGTGATATAGTAGCCAAAACTTTGCCGGAGGAGGCAGAATCATGGCGTTGGAATTTCAGGGCCGCCTGGCGCGGCACTATGACGAGCTGAAATGGCTGTATCTGGAGCTGTATCGGGACGAGGGCGCTTTCAGCTATTTTACGGGGATGCTGGAGCGCTGCTGGAAGGACCGGAAACAGGCCCTCCGGAACCAGGACGCGAAGCGGGAGGCGGACCCGGACTGGTACCGCCGGCCGGACCTGCTGGGCATGATGCTCTACGTGGACGCCTTCGCGGGGAACCTGAGGGGCGTCAAGGAAAAGCTGGGGTATCTTCAGGAGTGCGGCGTGAACTATCTCCATCTCATGCCCCTGCTGGATACCCCCAGGGGCCGCAGCGACGGAGGCTATGCCGTCAGCGACTTCCGGGCCGTCCGGCCCGACCTGGGCGCCATGGAGGACCTGGAAAAGCTGGCCGACGCCTGCCGGAGGCGGGGAATCAGCCTGTGTCTGGATTTTGTAATGAACCACACCAGCGAGGACCATGAATGGGCCAAAAAGGCCCGGGCCGGAGAACCGGGTTACCGGGAGCGGTATTTCTTCTATGACAGCTGGGATATCCCCCGGGAGTTTGAGAAGAGCGTCCCCCAGGTGTTTCCCACCACCGCCCCCGGCAGCTTTACACAGCTGGAGGACGGGCAGATTGTCATGACCAATTTCTATCCCTATCAGTGGGATTTGAACTATGCCAACCCCACGGTGTTCAACGACATGACGGAAAACCTGCTCTTCCTGGCCAACCGGGGCATCGACGTCATCCGCCTGGACGCCATTCCATACATCTGGAAGGAGCTGGGCACCGACTGCCGGAACCTCCCCCAGGTCCACACCCTGGCCCGGATGCTGCGGATGGTCTGCGAGATTGTCTGCCCCGGCGTGCTGCTGCTGGGGGAGGTGGTGATGGAGCCGGCCAAGGTGGCCCCCTACTTCGGCACGCCGGAAAAGCCGGAGTGTCATATGCTCTACAACGTCACCACCATGGCCACCACCTGGCACACCCTGGCCACCGGGGACGTCTCCCTGCTGCGGCGGCAGATGGAGGCGGTCTGTGCCCTGCCCAGGGACTTTCTGTTCCTCAACTACCTGCGCTGTCACGATGATATCGGCTGGGGACTGGACTATCCCTGGCTGGCGCAGAACTCCGGCGCCAACGAGGTGGCCCACAAGCGCTATCTGAACGACTGGTTTACCGGGAAATTCCCCGGCAGCGACGCGAGAGGAGAGCTGTATAATGACGACCCCCGTCTGGGCGACGCCAGGCTCTGCGGCACCACCGCCTCCCTCTGCGGACTGGAAACGGCGGAATACGAGGGGGACCCCTTCAAGCGGGAACGGGCCGTTGCCTGTGACCTGACCCTCCACGCCTGGATGCTGTCCCAGAGCGGCATCCCGGTTATCTACAGCGGGGACGAGGTGGGCCGGTTCAACGACTATACCTATCACGACGATCCGGACAAGCGGGACGACAGCCGGTATATCCACCGGGGGGCCTTCCAGTGGGACCTGGCGGATGGGCGGAAGGACCCGGATACCTACCAGGGCAGACTGTTCCAGGGCCTGCGGCGGCTGGAGTCCATCCGCGGGTCGGAACCCTGCTTTGACGCGCAGGCGGACGTGAGGGTGGAGGACAGCGGAGATTCCCGGGTGCTGGCCCTGTGCCGCCGGATGGGAGACCGGGAGCTGATCTGCCTGTTCAACTTCAGCAATCAGTTTGTCCGGGCCGGCGCAGACCGGCCGGGAAGCTACACGGATCTGATGTATGGCGCGAGCTATGATGATATCCGCCGGGTTGAGCTGTGGCCCAACGGATTTGCATGGCTGCTGCGGGACCGGCCCCGCGCCTGAAAGACGGCCGTCAGGCGGCGCCAGACACGGCCAGGTGCGTGTTGGAGCCTGCGGTTCAAAGAGGCGCATGCGGCAGGATACAGGACTCTGCGCCCGCTTTTCCGGGAGGGCCGGCGAGGCGGACTGCCGGAATGGGGTTTGGGGAGCCGCCCCATGTTCCGGACCCGCCCAAACTGCATGCCGCCGTACAGGATACGGAAACAAAACAGAGCCGGTTTCCTCGCAAGGAAAACGCCGCGGACCTAAGCGGAAAGTCTGCTTATAGCAATCTTCATAATTGCCGCCAGTAAGCCGGTGAGGGCGGCGGCCCCTGCACCTCTCTGCGGAAGATGGCCCCCTGTCCGGCCTCTTTGTCGGCAATTTCGACGTTTGCTACAGGCTGCGCGAAGTCCGTCCCCCTTACCCTTAAAGAATGGTTTCGACACGCTGGTTATTGTTTGTTTTGAAAACTGCTATAAATAGTTCTCCACTGCCTCCGGCTTCAGCGGAGATGGGCAGCGGGCAATACACTTCTTCGGATGCAGACCCGCCGCCCTCTCCGCCTGATACTTTTGCAGCCATGCCTGAAAGCTACTCAATCGTATGCCCAATTCTTCCCGTATCTGTGTGCTGCCCTTTTGCGCTTTCAGATAATTTTCCACTGCCTGATTTCCCCCGGTGCTATTTTTCCTTTTATGCTCATGATAATTGCTCCCTCCAAAGCAGACAGTCTTGTTTTTCCACTGTCTGCTTTGGAGGGAGCATATCATACTTCAAAACCGCCGCAAGGCTGCTTGTATTTCGTTCGGGCGTGCAGATACCCGCCGCCGAAACAACGGTTTTTATTTTGTTCCGGCAGAAGTGCTGAATATTTCAGGATGCGTCTGCCGACACAATCGAAACACTGCCTTTTACATTTCCCAAAGTGCCGTCCGGAGCCTGGAGATACAGCTGATAGGTTCCGGGCTTTGACGCTGGAGGTCCAACGGTAAAATTCCCGATACATTCCAGCGCCTCCCCCGGCTGACGCAGGTTGTTCACCGACCAATAGGACACATCTTTCTGCCCGGCCTTTGCGAAAAAGACGTTCATTCTGTTCCCCGTTTTCGATGAGATGTCGTATAATATTTCGTCCCCATCGGACAATGTGTAATCCCCTAGGAAAATGGTTTCTCCTGCCGCTACGGTCTTGAAATCAACGGGGATGATTTCCACGCCGGTTTTATCATCCGGGTCATCCATATCCCCAAACTGCTCAGCCACTTCCGCCTCGGTCATATAGGCGACGCCTGTGATATCGTCGTTCGCGTCCCGGGTGATTTTAATATTGACGGTTCCCTTCGGGTTCATATTCAGAGTATAGAAGGAGCCATCCTTCCGGATGTCCAGAAAGATATTGACCAGCTGTCCTTGATAATAATAGGTCTTTTCATCCACCA
>CAOJHG010000183.1 GCA_948435975.1 uncultured Oscillibacter sp.
ATTTTAGTCGTTATCCCAGTTATGCCACACATTCTGCACATCGTCGCTGTCCTCCAGCATATCAATGAGCTTCTGCATGTTCTTCACGTCGCCCTCACCGGTGAGCGTGATGTAATTCTGGGGAACCATCTCCACCTCTGCGGTCACAAACGTATACCCCTTCGCCTCCAAAGCCTTCACTACATCATTGAACGCATCAGGATCACAGGTAATCTCCAGCGCAGGACCATCGGCCTCAAAAACTGCTGCACCTGCCTCCAAAGCATCTTCCATAACAGTATCCTCATCCAGATCACCGTCTTCATTGTCAATAACGATGACGCCCTTTTTATCGAAAGACCAGGACACACAGCCAATTGCCCCCAGGTTGCCGTTGCACTTATCAAAGGCATGACGGACTTCTGGAGCAGTACGCTGCCGGTTATCAGTTAAGGCCTCTACAATCACAGCCACGCCGCCGGGTCCGTAGCCCTCATAAGTGACGGCCTCGTAATTGTCGGTATTGCCTGCACCCAATGCTTTGTCAATAGTACGTTTGATATTGTCATTGGGCATATTTACCGCCTTGGCTTTGGCAATGACCGTAGCTAGGCGGGAGTTATTATTAGGATCGCCGGAACCGCCCTCTTTGACAGCAACGATAATCTCACGTGCAATCTTGGTAAAAGCCGCAGAACGCTTTGCATCCGCTGCGCCTTTCGTCTTTTGGATATTATGCCATTTGGAATGTCCGGACATGGCAATCATACTCCTTCCACATAATACTGAATTACTTCTCGATGGCTTGCTTTTTGAATCTCTATTTCAGGAAACCGCGCCCGCAAATAGCCAACCAGCTCATGGCAGACCGGGTCCTCTGTGGGGAAATGACCTGCATCAATCAGGTTGATGCCCTTTTCCTTCGCATCCAGAAACTGGTGATAGCTCAAATCAGCGGTCACGAAAGTATCACACCCCGCTGCAATGGCGGCATCCTCAAACTCTCCGCATGCCCCGCCGCCCACAGCCACACGGAACACATGTCTTCCAGCATCCGCATAGCGTAAACCGTTACAGCCCAAGCGCTCCGAAACCCTTGCAGCAAAATCCCGCAGAGGCATAGGTGCATCCAATGTCCCCACACGAATCACACCAGTATCCTCCAACCGGTAAAAATCCCGCAGAGACAAATATTCCGCCAAGGTATCATTTACACCGCCCCCAGTGATATCCAGGTTCGTGTGCATACAAATGGCAGAGATATTGCTCTCGACAAGCTGGAGTACCCGGTTTCCCACAATATCCCGGTTCGTTACGGTCTTCTGTCCATGGAAAATGATTGGATGATGCGCCACAATCAAATCAGCCCCCCAGCGGTTCGCCTCTTCGATAACAGCTTCTGTGATGTCCAAGGAAACCAGCGCCTTCCGGACTTCCCGGCCGGGCTTGCCTACCAGCAGGCCCACATTGTCCCACTCCATGGCGCACTCACGCGGGGCAATCTCAAAAAGGGCCGCCTCAATTTCACTCACTCTCGGCACGCCGCCACTCCTCTCTCATAGACAGCAGCGCGGTAAGAATTTCCCGCAGGCTGTCCGCTTTTTCCTCCTGTCCGCTGGAACGGTTCAGCCCCGCCACGGCGATTTGCAGGCGGATGATTTTTTCAATGATGTACCGGTCCCCCAGCGGGTCCCCCAGGAGGGCGGCGCCGCCATGAATCTGGCCCAAAGTCAGTGTCATCTCCCCTCCTCCGGCCTCTATGACAGGGTAAATGGTTCCCCGGTCCCGCAGCAATGCCTCCCGGTGAATAACATAGCCATGATCCATCAAAAAAGCCCGCAGGACCTCGTCCCGGGTCATGGGCTGGAGAAGCAATTGATGGGTTCCATCCGCAGTCCAGGGAGCCCGCTCCAAAATTGCGGCAATATTCTCCCCACCCATACCAGCAATGACAATCGTATCTGCTTCCTCTGCGTTCACAGCCTCCAAGCCGTTCCCCAAACGATAGGAAATACCATCCACGCCGTAAGCCCGGCCCGTTTCTCTAGCGCGAGCCAAAGGACCCTCCCGCAGATCGCAGGCAATGGCAGAGGCCACGCGCCCGTGAAGCCGCAGCCACACGGGCAGATAGGCGTGGTCTGTGCCAACATCGGCGAGCCTTGCGCCAGAGGGCACCCAGTCGGCCAGCAGTCCCAGTCTAGGCGACAATTCCAACTGCTTCATGCGTCCCCCATTCTACGGCATCCTGTTCTGCATAACGCCCCGTTTCTCCAGCTTAACTGAGCGGAAATTACTCTGCTTTCTTATTGGCCTCCTCATTCACCAGGGCCAGCAGTTTTGTTACATCCACGCCATGGACCATGCAGGCTTCTTCCACCGTCTCGCCACGAGAAGAGGGGCAGCCCAAGCAGTGCATACCAATAGAAAGAAAGATAGGAGCCGTATGAGGGGCCAGGTCCAGGATGTCGCCAATGATGGTGTCTTTCGTAATTTCAATCATTTCAGGATTCCTCCGTTTTTTGAATTCAGCATCTACTGAGATACCATAATCGTTGGTATTATACTCTATTATTCTCCTGAATTCAATAGATATCGTTCAGGAACTTCAAAAACGACCGTTACTTTTTTCAAACAGTGGTCATCACACCCAAAGGCAAGTCATCCCGCACCCTTCTTTACCTTTCTCAGACACCAAGAAAAACGCCCCCCGGAGGGGACGTTTTTGTTCGTATGGCGCAAGAGACGAAAACGAAACCGTCAAATCAGCGCTGCTGCTCACGCATCTTGGCGAAGCACTCGCTGCAATAGACCGGACGATCAGACTTGGGCTCGAAAGGAACCCGGGCCTCGCCGCCGCAAGCCGCGCAAACAGCAGTGAAGTACTCCCGAGGACCACGGGCAGCGTTCTTGCGGGCGTCACGGCAGGACTTGCAGCGCTGGGGCTCATTCTGGAAGCCGCGCTCAGCATAGAACTCCTGCTCACCGGCAGAGAACACGAACTCCTGACCACACTCTTTGCACACTAACACTTTGTCTTCGAACATGATTTTACCCTCTCTTTGAAAAGAAAATTATATGCGTTCAGCTTTTGCTGAAATCGCCGGAAAGTAATTGCTGTGCCACCTTGCGTCGGATACGCTGCACAGCGTTGTCCACGGATTTTCGGGGTTTCCTTACCGCTTTGGCAATTTCCCTGCAAGAAAGACCGTCTAAATAATACCCCAAAACTTTTGCTTCAAATTCGGACAACTGTTTCCGGACACCGGATAAGAGGGCTGCCGTGTGTTCCCTGTCGATCAGGAAATCTTCAGGATTACGCTGCGCCAAGTTATTGGTACCAGAGGTGTAGGAATTGCTGTCAAAGTAGGGAGTATCCAGAGACACTGACTGATTGAGCGGCTGCTGCTTATCTCTCCCCGCGGCGCGGAGAACGGAATACAGCCGACTGCGAATACAGATTTCTGCGAATGTGCGAAACGACGCTTCTTTTCCCGCGTCATATTCCCGAACCGCCTTAATTAAGCCGACCATGCCCTCTTGGGTCAGGTCCTCACTGTCCCCGCCCACCAAGAAGAAAGGCCGGGCGCATGTGCGTACTAAGCGGTTATATCGCGTGACCAGGGTTTCTTCTGCCATACGGTTTCCAGATGACACTAAGGAACACAGCTTTTCATCCGACATCTGCTCCAATGCCTGTAAACCGTTTTCATAAACATTGTACATGATGTATTATACCCGCCTGTACCCGAAATTGTCAAGCAAATTATCAAAAAAACGTGTATAGGCCTTTAAATATTTAGTGATTTTATGAAATTCACCAAAGTCTCAGCCGTATTTCGGGCAATTTCGATGGTCTTTGCCTCCACCATGACTCGAATCAGAGCCTGAGTCCCCGAGGCACGGACCAAAATCCGCCCTGCACCGCCAAGGGCCTCCTCTTCCTTTTTCACCGCGTCCGCCAGTTCTTGGGACTCCATGATCCGTTCCTTGACGCCGCCGCTGTTGGGGACCTCCAGATTCAGCAGGATTTGGGGATACGCAGCGCAGACAGAAATCAGCTCCGACGCCTTCTGTTCCGACCGGGCCAGGACCTGCAAAAATTGGAGCGCAGTCACCTCACCGTCGCCAGTGGTCTCCAGGGAAGTGAAGATTGTGTGGCCAGACTGCTCACCGCCGAGTTTATAGTCATTCGCCAACATTTTTTCCAATACGTTCCGGTCCCCCACATCAGTGCAATAGAGGTCAATGCCATAATTCCGGCAGAACTCGTGAAGACCCAGGTTGCTCATGACCGTGGCTACCAATGCGTTCCCCCGCAGCATTCCCCGCCGCTTGAGGTCCAGAGCGCAAACGGCCAGCACTTTGTCTCCGTCGATCATACCGCCTTTCTCGTCCACCAGCAGGCAGCGGTCTGCATCGCCGTCGAAGGCTACGCCCACATCATAGCTCCCCTTCACCACCAGATCCGCCAGCTCTTCCATGTGGGTGGAACCGCAGCGGGCGTTAATATTCAAACCGTCTGGGGTCCGGTGGAGAAAGACTGTGTGGGCCTTGAAGCGTCCAAAGAGCTCTGGGGCAGTCGCGCTGGCCGCGCCGTTGGCACAATCCACCAGGATACGGAGGCCAGATAGGTCAGACTCCACTGTAGAAGCTACAAAGTCGATATAGTCCCGCTTGAGCTGCCGCATTCCGTGATGCCTCCGGCCAATCTCCTCGCCAGTGCGGAGCTTCATCGGCTCTCCGGAGAGTATCTTTTCCTCAATCCGGCTCTCTAAGCTGTCCGAGAGCTTATACCCTTGTCCGCTGAAGATTTTGATGCCATTATCCTCGTATGGATTGTGAGAAGCAGAAATCACGATGCCCGCGTCCGCCCGCTCCTGCCGGGTCAGATAGGCCACCGCTGGAGTTGGAATCGTGCCTACGGGCTTCACATCTCCGCCCACCGAGCAGATGCCTGCCATCAAAGCGGACTCCAGCATATCGGATGAAATACGGGTGTCCTTCCCCAGAAGCACCGTAGGGCGGTTTCCCCGCTCCTCCATCAAAACAATGCCTACCGCCTGGCCTACGCGAAATGCCAGGTCCGCCGTCAAATTGTCGCCTACCACACCGCGGATGCCGTCCGTGCCAAACAGTTTCCCCATACTATAAATCCCTCTTTCTTCCAATATCGTCAAATTCCCGTTTCAAGGCCCGCTCTATGACTGGAATCGCCAAGAGAAGCGGAACCATTTGTGTCGCAATCAAAATTTGAGCTGATTTTCCGACGCTTCCTTTCTATCAAGGTCTGGGCCTCTCCAGAAATACAAAGTAAAGCCCTGCATAATAAGTGTCGTCAAAGAAAACATGTAGCTTACAGCCCCAAACTTCTACCTG
>CAOJHG010000184.1 GCA_948435975.1 uncultured Oscillibacter sp.
GCCGCTTTTATCATGAAAAGGGATTGACAAATTAGTATGGGGCGGGTATGATAGGCAAGTCAGGTGTCAAGACATATGTACACCACGCATCAGAAATCAAAAGGAAAGAGACAGGTGGAGTCCCATGGAACAGATAACGGCATTTTTTAAGCGGAAAAACATCATATTTTCGGCAAAGCGGTATGGGATTGACGCACTGGGAGCCATGGCGCAGGGTCTGTTCTGCTCTCTGCTGATCGGCACGATTCTGAACACCATCGGCGGACAGTTCGGCATCGGCTTCCTGACTACGACGGTCATCGAAATCAACCAGACCGCATACACCATCGGCGGACTGGCCTCCTTTATGAGTGGTTCCGCCATGGCGGTGGCAATTGGCTACGCCCTGCAAGCGCCGCCCCTGGTGCTGTTTTCTCTGCCCGCGGTGGGCTATGCCTGTAACGCTCTGGGCAAAGCGGGGGGGCCCCTGGCAGTGCTGTTCGTGGCTATCATCGCGGCAGAGTGCGGAAAGGCCGTCAGTAAGGAGACGAAGATCGATATCCTGGCGACCCCTGTGGTGACGATGCTGACCGGCATTGGAGCGGCATGGGTCATCGCGCCCCCTATTGGCAGTGCGGCAAGCGCGTTTGGCCAGTTGATTATGGAGGCCACGAACCTTCAGCCGTTCTGGATGGGTATTCTGGTCTCGGTGCTGGTAGGCGTAGCGCTGACATTGCCGATTTCCTCTGCGGCAATCTGCTCGGTGCTGGGGCTGACGGGTCTGGCAGGCGGCGCAGCAGTGGCGGGATGCTGTGCGCAGATGGTCGGATTTGCCGTGATGAGCTTCCGGGAAAATGGCTGGGGCGGCTTGGTGAGTCAGGGACTGGGGACCTCTATGCTGCAAATGCCGAACATCATAAAAAACCCCAGAATCTGGATTGCGCCGATTTTCGCCTCGGCAATCACGGGGCCGGCTGCAACCTGTTTGTTCCGGCTGGAAATGAATGGCGCGGCAATCAATTCCGGTATGGGGACCTGCGGCCTGTGCGGACAGCTTGGCGTTTGGACCGGATGGGTCTCGCCCAGTGAGCAGGCCCTTGCCAACGGCGCGGCGGCAATTGCGCCTGGAGCCTTTGATTGGGCGGGGCTGCTCCTTGTGTCATTTGTACTTCCAGCGGTGCTGTGCCCGCTCATTAACCTGTTTTGCCGCCGCATGGGATGGGTAAAGGACGGAGACCTCACCTTAGCGGGCTGACAATTTGCATCATACATCAAGATACCCTGGGGCAGCGGCTCTGGGGTATCTCTTTTTCATTTCCAGTGACAGGCCCACAAAAAGGCCCTGCGGTACAAACGCTGGAAGCGCCTGCGCCGCAGGGTGAAAAAGCAGATTTGTCTCCGGACTCACTTGACCCGCTGGCCAGCGTCCTCCTTCGCACGAATCTCGCGGACAGCATCCTTGTGGGAGAGGTTCACGCGGCCCTTCTCGTCGATGTCCGTGACCTTGACCCACATCATGTCGCCAATCTTGCAGGCGTCCTCCACCTTCTCTATCCGGTGGTCCGCCAGCTTGGAAATGTGGACCAGTCCATCCTTGCCGGGGGCCAGTTCCACGAACGCGCCAAAGGCCATAATCCGGGCTACACGGCCATAGTACAGCGCGCCAATCTCTGGGACAAACACGATATCATCGATGCACTTCTTTGCTGCGTCACAGCTCGCCGCGTCGGTCCCGGCAATGAAGATGGAGCCATCATCATTGATGTCGATTTTTGCGCCAGTGTCCGCTACGATTTTCTGAATCACGCTGCCGCCCTTGCCGATGACATCCCGAATCTTGTCTGGGTCAATGTGCATACTCAGCATCTTGGGCGCGTACTTGTTCACGTCCGGCCGGGGCTCGCGGATGCAGGGCAGCATAATCTGATCCAGAATCTGGCAGCGTCCGTCATAGGTGATTTCCAGCGCATTCTTGATGATTTCCATGGTCAGGCCGTCGTTCTTCAAGTCCATCTGAATCGCGGTAATGCCCTTCTTGGTACCCGCCACCTTAAAATCCATCTCGCCGTGGAAGTCCTCCACCCCCTGGATGTCGATAAAGGTGGTGAACCCGCCGTTGTCATCCTGAATCAAGCCGCAGGAAATGCCCGCCACAGGAGCCGAAATGGGCACACCCGCATCCATCAGCGCCAGGGTGGAGCCGCAGACAGAACCCTGAGACGTGGAGCCATTGGAGCTGACGACCTCGGAGACCACGCGGATGGCATAGGGGAACTTCTCCACATCGGGAATCACAGGCAGCAGGGCGCGCTCGGCCAGGGCGCCGTGGCCAATCTCCCGCCGTCCGGGGGAACGGGCGGGCTTTGCCTCACCGACGGAGTAGCTGGGGAAATTGTAGTGGTGCATATAGCGCTTCTCGGTATCCTCCCAGATGGTGTCCAGCTTCTGGTTGGCAGAGAGGGTATCCAGGGTAACTACGGAGAGCACCTGCGTCTGTCCGCGGGTGAACAGGCCAGAGCCATGGACCCGGGGCAGGACGCCGACTTCCGCACCCAGAGGCCGAATCTCGTTCTTCTGCCGTCCATCCACCCGGTGGCCTTCCAGCAGCCAAGCCTTGACGATTTTTTTCTGGAACTTATAGGTGAACTCCTCCAGGTACTTGTCCATTTCGGGATACTCGTCCAGGAAGAGCTCATGCCACTTGTCGATGAGGGCATTCCAGCGGGTCTCACGGATATTCTTGTCGTCGGTGTCCATGGCGGCTTTGGCCTCTTCCATGGTTGCGCTGACAATCTTGCTGAACAGCTCCTGGTCAAAATCGGCATGGGGGTAATCGAACTTGGGCATACCGATTTCCTGGACCATCTGGTTAATAAGGGAAACCTGCTTCTGATTCTCCTCGTGGGCCATCTGGATTGCCTTGAACATGGTGTCATTGTCCACCTCATTGGCGCCGGCCTCGATCATAACGACCTTTTCACCGGTGGAAACGACCGTAACATCCAAATCGGAGGCCTTGCGTTCCTCGCTGGTGGGATTGAGAATCAGCTTGCCGTTCACCATGCCGACCTTCAGCGCACCCACAGGACCGCCCCAGGGGATGTCGGAAATCGCCAGAGCGGCAGAAGCGCCAATCAAAGCGGCAATCTCAGGAGAGCAGTCGTGGTCCACGCTCATAACGGTCGCCATGATAGAAACGTCGTTGCGGAAATCGTGGGGAAAGAGCGGGCGGATCGGGCGGTCGATTACGCGGCTGGTGAGGATGCCCTTCTCGCCGGGGCGGCCCTCGCGGCGGTTGAAGCTGCCAGGGATGCGTCCCACGGAATAGAGCTTTTCCTCAAAGTCCACGGAGAGGGGGAAGAAGTCAATGCCGTCCCGGGGGCGGGCGGAGGCGGTGGCGCAGACAAGGACGCGGGTATCTCCGTAGCCCACCAGAACGGCGCCGTTCGCCAGCTCTGCCAGCTTGCCGGTCTCCAGGGTGAGCGGGCGGCCCGCCAGCTCCATTTCGTATTTGCGGTAATGGGGGAATTGTCTCTGGGTGATAATGGTTGCCATAAAGTTGCTCCTTTTCGTGTGTTGCTCGGGAGCGGTCCTTTTCGTATTTGAAAGGGTGTCCGGCAAAAGCCAGGCAGTCTTTCAAACACAAAAAGCGGCGGCTCCCGGCGATGCGGGGGACATGGGAAAAAGGGCAGCGTCGCCGCCGCCCTTTATCACGTCTTACTTCCGGATACCCAGCTTGGCGATCAGGGCGCGGTAACGCTCGACATCCTTCTTCTGGAGGTAGTCCAAGAGGCTGCGGCGCTTGCCGACCATTTTCAGCAGGCCGCGGTTGGAATGCTTGTCCTGGGGATTGGCGCGCATGTGCTCAGTAAGAACGTTGATGCGCTCGGTGAGGATTGCAATTTGGACCTCGGGAGAGCCGGTATCGTTCTCATGGGTACGGTTGTCGTTGATGATTGCGGTTTTCTGTTCTTTACGAAGCATAGTAATGGTTCCACCTTTCCATCTTTTTCCCCGCGGGACTGTGCTCCGGGCCGGTGAAGCTCCACGGAACAAAGCGCCAGGGGTATCAGCTTTTCGACCGCTGGTCGGTCTTTATAACTCTATCACAGTGATTTCCTCTTGTAAAGGGTTTTTTCGTTTTTCTTTCCAGTAAAAAATTTATACGTCTTTAGGCGCTTCCAAGGGAGGTCCCCTCATTTTCTTCCCAGTCCGCCGCATCGAAACCGTTTGGCCTCGGCGGTCCAGAGAAAAAGCTCTTCATCCACTTCTTCCGGAGAGGAGAGAAGCAGATGGTTGGTGAACCTTCCAGGATAGGGCTCCACTGCCATAATCAGCCGTTCCGTCTCCAAGGGCCGCGGCAGAAAGAGAGACAGCGCCGCGCCGGGAGACGCCTTTCCGCGAATGCGCTTCCCCGGAACCCACAAGGCGCAGAAGGGCCTCGGGCACCGCACGCCCACCTGTGATTTCTGGGTCACAATCTCCGTCTCTGGCCAGCGCTCCAGTACGCCATGCAGAAACATGCGCACGGTTTCCACCGCCTCCGGTTTCCTGGTAAAAAAGAATTCCTCCGCCATGCGCAGCGCTTCCCAGTCCATCACTCTGCCCCCTTCTGCGCCAGACTATACAGCCCCGCGCCAATCGCCGTGGCATAGGTGGCCTTTTCCGGCACAATATAATGAATCCCATACAGGCGCTCAAAATTATCAAAGTTGGTCTGGACCTGGGGAAGCGTTGTCATAGCCCCAATCAGCACCACCGTTTTTGATCCGCAGCACTGGCAGGCCAGCACCGTCATCGTACCGATTGCCTGCAAGACCAGGTTCACGGTCCCGGCGGCCAGGTCTGCCGGCGCGGCGTCTTCTGCCAGGTTGCCGAAGTTGGCGGCAGTCAGGGAGGGGTCCAGGGCGGCGGTATGGTTCTGGGCGATGTCCTGGATGGTAAGATCTACCTGAGCCAAGTCGCCCTGTTCCGCCAGCTTCTTGATCTGCCCAAAGCGCTCCATGCCCACCAGCTTCCGGCACAGTCCGCCCAGGGTGCCGCCGCCAATCCCGCTGCCGCAGAGATGCCGGACTGTACCGTTCTGTTCCGCCCAGAGGAAAGCGGTCCCAGTCCCCATAGTCGCCACCACTGCCTTTTCCTGTCCGGACAGCGCCAAAGCCCCCATGCCGCTGGCGGAGAACTCGTCCACCTGGCAGGTCGGCAGGCCGTAGATATCCCCCTGAACATAGGACGCACCCACGCCGGTAAGAACGACACGGGCCACATCTCCTAATGCCAACTGGTTTTGGGTCATGTAGCTGCCCAGCGCACCATAGAGGCTGGTCAGGGGGTCCTCCGCCCGGACCCGAAGAGAGGACAGAACGCCGCCGTC
>CAOJHG010000185.1 GCA_948435975.1 uncultured Oscillibacter sp.
GTGGCTGGACACTCCCGCCGGCATCGCCCACTACCTGGAACACAAAATGTTTGACACAAAGGATGGAAACGCCCTCCAAAAGCTGGCACAGAATGGTGCGGAACCTAACGCTTTCACCTCCAACGCCATGACGGGATACTATTTCGACTCCACTGACCACTTTGAAGAAAACCTGGAGATCCTCCTCTCCTTCGTCTCCATCCCCTATTTCACCCAGGAGAGCGTAGACAAGGAACAGGGTATCATCGGCCAGGAAATTCGCATGATCGAGGACAACCCTGACTGGCAGATCTACGTTCGGATGCTCCAGTCCCTCTACAGCGCCAGTCCTGTCCGCACCTCCATCGCCGGGAGCGTGGAGAGCATTTCCCACATCACGGCAGACACCCTCTACGACTGCCACCGGGCTTTCTACACGCCCTCCAACATGATTCTTACCGTGGTGGGCAATGTAGACCCCGTTCATGTGGCGGACCTTGCCAAGCGCATCCTGCCCCGGGAGAGCGGCCCCGCGATTCCGAGAGACTATGGGGAGGAACCCGCCGCCGTGGCCCAGAGGGAAAGCCGTTTAGCAATGGAGGTCTCCTGTCCGCAGTTCCTGCTTGGCTTCAAGTGCCATCCCGTGCACGAGGGTGAAAACTGGCTCCGGGACGCACTCCTGGGAGACATCTCCTGCGACCTGCTCCTGGGTGAATCCAGCCCCCTCTACCAGCGGCTCTACAGTCAGGGCCTCATTGACGGCACCTTCGGCGGAGATTTTGAATCCCTGCCCGGCGTCTCCCACCTCTACGCCGGAGGAGACAGCAAGGACGCGCAGGCCGTTGTGCAGGAGATTTTGAAGGAGGCCCGGCGTCTGGCTTCCCAGGGCGTGGATGAGGACTTCTACCAGCAGGTCCGGCGGGCCATTTTCGGCTCCCACATCCGGTCCCTGAACTCCTTCGAGACCATCGCCGTCTCTCTGACAGAGGGGCACTTTCACGGCTGCGACCCCTTCCGCTTCCCCCAGGCCTTCGAGTCTATCACACAAGCGGATGTGGCGGAATTTTTGCGGGAAAATATCACAGAAGACCGGGCGGTTCTCAGCGAGATCGTACCCAAAGAATAGAGAAAGGAAGACCCTATTTTGACTGCTTTGAAGGATATGCCCATCAGCTTCCCCGGCCTTTTTGAGGGCTGGGAGTTCAACCCCGACCCCATCGCACTCCACGTCGGCCATGGAATTTACTGGTACGGCATTATTCTGGCCCTGGGCTTCCTGGCGGGCCTGCTGCTCTGTATGCGTCAGGCTCCACGCTACGGCCTGACGGAAGACAACGTTCTGGATTTGGTCCTGTGGGCGGTGCCCTGCTGCGTGCTGGGGTCCCGGATCTACTATGTGATTTTCTACCTGGACCTGTACCGCAACGCTGCCGGAGGACTGGACTGGAAGCGCATCATTTCCATTTGGGACGGCGGGCTGGCTATCTATGGCACCATCATCGCCGGGGCCCTAGTTGCTTTCTTCTACACCCGCCGGAAGAAAATCAAATTCGGCGCCCTGTCAGACCTGTGCGTTATGGGCCTGCTGCTGGGGCAGATCATCGGACGCTGGGCCAACTTCATCAACCGGGAAGCCTTTGGCGCAGTGACAGAGCTGCCCTGGCGGATGCGGCTGTGGGTCACGGCCTACCAATATGTAGATGTACACCCAACCTTTCTTTATGAGAGCCTGTGGAATCTGATAGGACTGCTGCTGGTTTTGTTCATCGTCTCCAAGGGGCGGCGCTTTGACGGGGAGAACACATGGTTTTACTTCCTCTGGTACGGCCTGGGACGCGCCTGGATCGAGGGGCTGCGGACGGACAGCCTGTATCTCTTCGACTGGACCTTTATGGGCGAGCCTATCCGCGTCTCACAGGCGCTGAGTCTGGTGCTGGCAATACTGTCCGCTGGGATTCTGTTCTATCAGATCTGCATAAAAAAGCCCTCTCGAGATGACCTGCTGGTGAATAAAGCTGCCCGTTTGGCCGAAGAAACTCCCGAAAGCCCCGCGCCCAAGACGGAAGAACCTTCTGCCGTCGGCTCTGAATCCCCTGCATCGGAAGCGGATAAACCTGCGCCGGAAGCAGAGGAACCTGTCTCCGGCGGCTCCGAGTCCCAGGAAAGCGCCGCGCCGGAAACGAAGTCCCCCACCTCCCCCTGAACCTCCAATGGCTCACACGTCAACCGCCTGGACTCTTTATCGTTCAGGCGGTTTCTTCCTGCCGGTCCTGCCTTTCTTTCACCTCATTTCCAACTGAAACCGGGGAAAATAACTCTTGTCAGAAGAAGGAAATCGTGATAGAATATAGGAGATTTTCTGGGGATGGCAGGTCTTTTTAAAACAACTGTGAAACATCTGGCAGTAAAGGCCTTTTCCTTCCTCGCGGCATACCCTCCTGAGCGTTCCGAGCCATACGGCAGATCATGAAAAAGGAGATCGATCTTATGTCAGATTTCATCCGCAGGCTTCCTGTTTACTTGCTGCTGGACTGCTCCGGCTCCATGATAGGCGAGCCAATCGAGGCAGTGCGTCAGGGCGTCAAAGCTCTGCTCTCCGAGCTTAAAGGCGATCCCCAGGCCCTGGAGACTGCGTATCTCTCCGTCATCACCTTTGACAGCGACGCCCGTCAGGTCATCCCCCTTACCGAGCTGATGCAGTTCCAGGAGCCCGAGATCAAGGCCAGCGGCGCGACGGCTATGGGAAAGGCGCTGAATGTGCTGATAGCGTGCGTGAACAACGAGGTCCGCAAATCCTCCGAGACCCAGAAGGGCGACTGGCGCCCCCTGGTCTTTCTCCTCACCGACGGCGCTCCTACAGATGTGGAAACCTTCCGGCAGGCTGCGCAGAACCTCAAGAACATGAAGGCGGCAAACATCGTTGCCTGCGCTGCCGGCGCTCAGGCAGACACCTCTTTCCTTAAGCAGATTACGGAAAACGTTCTGATGATGAACACCCTTTCCGCCGGCGATATGGCCCGGTTCTTCGCCTGGGTCTCCGGCTCCATCAAGATGTCCTCCAAGAGCCTCGACGCAAAACCCGGCGCTGCTATCGAACTGCCTCCGCCCCCTCAGGGCTTTGTGGTGGTCCCTTGAGCGCACTGCCTGAGCTGGAGGCTGTATGATGGATCAACACACGCCCTTTGGCCGGGACGTTCCCCCTGCCGCGCTGCCTGTCGGACGGGTGGTCAAGCAGGCAGACGCCCCGCCTGGCCCGCTTCTTCTGCCGGAAGCCGCTCCCCCGTCTCCAATACCGGAGGCTGTTTCTTCACTTTCCATTTCGGAGAACGACGTGCCCCAGGCGGACCCTGTTTCCCCTCCCCCTGCGGCAGAACCTCTGGAAGCGCCTCCCGAGCCACAGTCTCAAATAGCTGTGCCGGATACAAAAACAGAGCCTCTTCCCCGCCCGAACGAAACGCCTGCCCCACAGGATTCGGAGGCGCTCCCGGCCCATGCGGAGGAAGAAGCCCCGCAAGCGCCGTTAAAGCCCTTGAGCAACGAGGCGGTCACCGGTCACACAGCCGCGCTCTGGAAATACAATCCCATCCCCCAGGACCAGCCGGAACCCTTTCCGGAATACTTGACCGTCTGTCAGGAATACCCTATCGGACGGCTCACCGGCGCACGGGTCCGGGGCAAGAAGCACAAGCATGAGGGCACCAACTGCGACGATTGGTTTGCCGCCTCCAGCTTCCAGGATCTGCTTTTCATCGTGGTATCTGACGGCGCTGGGTCCCGGAAGTTCTCCCGGATTGGCGCAAGGGAATCCTGCCGGGCCGCGGCAGGCTATCTCGCAAAGAGCTTTTCGGACCTCTGGGCCAAACAGCCGCAGTTACCGGCAGATATCACTTTGGATTTTGAGGACCAGCGGTGTATGTATGCCTGCGGCGTCCTGGCCGGAGCGGTACAGCAGTCCGTGCTCAAGGCCAGGGAAGCTGTGGAGGCCGCGTTTTACACCCGTTCCACAGACCCGGCTTATGCGGCAGTTCTGGGCCGCCCTCTGGATTTCAAGGATCTTTCCGGCACCCTGCTGGTCTCTGCTGTCATCCCGGCAGGGAACGCCGGAAACCTGGTCATCTCCTGTCAGGTGGGGGACGGCATGATTGCGCTGGTAGATTCCAAGGCCCCCTTCGCCTCGTCTCTCAAATTGATGGGCATACCAGACAGCGGCGAGTTCTCCGGCGAGACAGAATTTTTGACTTCTGCGAAAATGGCCTCGCTGGACGCGCTGCAAAACCGCACTAAAATATCCCGCGGCCGCTCTGACACGCTCCTGATTATGACCGACGGCGTGGCGGACGACTACTTCCCCAACGAAACCGAAATGCGGCGGCTGTACTTCGACCTCATTGCCAACGGCGTCCTCCATTGGGAGACCGGAAGCCTCTCGGCCGAACAGCTTCGCATCTATAAGACCCTTCCCGCACCCTTGAGCTATCCATGGGTAAACGACCAGTCTATCCAGGTCCCGCTGCATTATACCCGCCGTATCCTGGAGTCCAGTAGCCTGACCCCGGAGGCCCTGTGGGAAAACCGGTCTGTTCTGGCCCTGGCACGGCAGGAGCTGGAAGGACAAACCGATCTGAACAACCCCGCAGAGCGGCTGGAACGCTGGCTGGACAACTACGTTGAGCGGGGTTCCTTTGATGACCGCACACTGGTTGCCGTAGAGATAAAGGAGGCGTAAACGCATATGCCCGTCACAGCGGAAGCCGTTCTGACAGATGGCCGGAGGCTGCCCTATATCATCCAGGACGATCCACCCAGAGGCGGCATGAAGTACACCTATTTCGCCCCAGACAAGTCCTATGTGGTGCAGTTCTTCAACAACCCCATGATCGCCGCCGACCCCAATACTCATAAGCGGCTGGAGGCCATCATCGGAAAGTACAATCCCACCCGTCCAGAAGCGGAAGGCGGCGCTCCCGGCAGCAGCAAAGCCATGGCGGAATATTTCTCTGCCAAGTTCTGCTGGCCTACCGCTATCGTCCGCTCTCCAGAGTTCGGCGTGGTCTGCCCGGCCTATCCGTCCAATTTCTTCTTTACTGAGGACGCCTCTACCGTAATCCCGCTCAAGGGAAAGGATAAGCGGAGCAAGTGGTTCACCTCCTACCGGAACAGGCAGTACCTGGAGCCGGAGGAGATTGGGGACTTCCGCTCCATGCTGCAAATGTCCATCTCTCTGGCCCGTTCAATCCGGCGGATGCACCAGGCGGGACTGGCTCATTCTGACCTTAGCTGCAATAACGTGCTCATTGATCCCAAATCCGGAAGCTGCGTGGTCATCGACATTGACTCTTTGGTGGTGCCGGGGCTGTTCCCGCCGGAGGTCG
>CAOJHG010000186.1 GCA_948435975.1 uncultured Oscillibacter sp.
CCGCATTGCCGCCGCTCTTGCCAAGCTCTTGTTCAACTCTTGATTCGCATTATTATATTTTCTTTTCTTGCGGGTGGAATTGAACATAATCTGGTATCCGATTTGGGGCGTCAGAAAGCAACTTGGCGAAATGGAGATTTTGAATGCAAGATAACCGGAGATCTCTCCGAGCAGGAACTAAAAACCATTATTGATTCTATCTATCAGGAGTGATACAGCGTGAAGCGTTTGGGCAAGAGGTTACTGAGCGGGATTTTTGCGTTGGTGATGATTTCAAGTCTTCTCTGCACGGCGGCGTCCGCGTCCGTGAAGTCCAGCGCGTACCTTGACGCATACCGGGCTGTGTTAACAGTAAAGTCCAATGGCGTTATGCTTGTTTCCGCAGATGTGTCGGGCGCTGGATATATGCCGGTGCTGGGCGTGAAAACAATCTACGTGTACGAATCCACAGACGGAAAATCATTTACCCGGATCGCAACCTATCAGAGCGACGATTACCCGGAAATGATGGGCTCCGGAACGGTTTTTTTTGAAGATTTAATTACCTTCCAGGGAGTCATCGGACGTTATTACTATGCGAAGGCCTGCGTCTATGCAGGAGACAGCACCGGCGGCGATGAGAGATACTGCAACACCGCCGTCAGACAGGCCAAAGCCTGACGGCTGTTCCCATTATTTCGGGCATAGCCCGCGCCTCTTCAAATACGGAATGCGGCAGACATGACCCATTTCATGGAGAGGCGCGGGCTGTGCCCTTTTTCCGCGCAAACATCCGCCCTGCCGGCAGGCAATCCGCCCGACGAGCCGGGCGCGGAGGAGATGATAGTCTTGAACGATTTACGGAAGTTCATTCTGAGGGCGCTGCCGTGTCTGTGCGCGTTTCTCCTCTTGGTGGGCTATGTTCTGTTTCCCCAGCTGAATTTGACGGCAGTGAATTTAATCTGCCTTTTTCTGGCATTCCTGAAGCTGTTCCTTGGTATTGCCGGCGCCGTCAACAAACGGAAGGCAGAGGATTTCATCTCGTCCCTGTCCATTTCCCTGGCGGCTCTGGCGGTAAACCTGCAGGGGCAGACGCCTCCCTCCCTGTCCGCCCTCTCCGCCTGGGAGCTGCTCTGGGTCCTGCTGGCGGCCGTTTCCCTTGTCTGTCTGGCGGCGGTGCTCCTCCGCCTGATACGCTGGTCTCAGGAGAACTGGGAAACAGTGCGGGCAGATGTCCAGGATCAACGCAGAATCCGCCGTGAGAGACGGCAAAGGTGGTGGGCGTCGTTCCGCACATACTGGAGCATCCGCCTCGAGTCCCGGCGGGCGGATGCTCAGATCCGGCGCAGAATCCGCCGTGAGAGACGGAGGAACTGGTGGGCGTCGTTCCACACATACCGGAACAGCCGTCTCGAGGCCCGGCGGGCGTTCAAGCTGCAAACCGAGGAAAAGCGCCTGTCAGACAAGCGGATGGTCAGAAACATCCGTCATGAAAAAAAATGGCTGAAAAACATGCTGGAGCTCCTGGAATGGCGGCAGGCATTGCAGGACCTGAGGGCGAACTCGAGTACGACGGCGGCCCCGCAGAGCCGGAAAACCCGTGTCATCAATAGGGTTCAGGTAATCCGGCCTGTTCCCGGATGGGGATGGGTCATTATCATTGTGGTGTCCGTCGCGGTCGTGTGCGGCACGGCGGCGCTGCTGATCTGGATTCCCACCATTCAGGGGTTAACCGGCGGAGTGGAGGGTTGGTTGCAGGCGGTCGTGACCATGGTTGCTCCTCTGATGCTGCGAGGGACGAATCAGGACCCGTCCGCTCCGCAAGAACCCCCAGTAGGGCTGGCGCTCATCTATTACCTGATGGTCGTCATTCTGTGCGTCACCATCTTTGTCGTGGCGATTTATTTGATTGCCATGCTCCTCAAGCGGTTCTGGACAAAAACGCCGCTTCAAAGTGACGAAGACAGGGACAATAACGGCTTTCAGCTTCTGGATACATACGCCAATTCCTTCGCCCTGCTGCTTGTGAGCTTCATTGCCCTGTACGCCCTGAGCAGCGGACACGTGCGTTTTGATAAGCTCACAGCCGGCTGGTCGATTGTGGTTTTCACCATCCTCTTTATCCTGATGATGCTGACCGCCTTTGAAATTGTCCGGCTGGTTCTGGAGCAGTGCGGGCAGGCAAACTCCGTGCTGAAGCGCACGATTTTCCTGTTTTTCATCGCCACTCTGGACTTCCTGTCCCAGGTCATTTTCGGCCTGCTCAAGAGTCTGCACATCGAAAACGCGGTTTCGTCCCTGCTGATGCTGGTACTGCCGGGAAATCCCGATGAAATCCCCACCCGGGCGCTGGAAAAGGTCAAGCGGATCTTCCAAAATGAGATTGACGGGGTGCAGGTGGAGCCCGGGAGTTCCCGGAACAAATCCAAGCCGGTTGTGAAATGCGGTTCCGGCGGCACAGGACCGGCGGGAAACCCCGCCTGCCGGAATCGCTTTTTCAGACGGAAGGTGTGGAGGAAAAATAAATGAAACAAACCAATACGCAGACATCCAATGTCGTCACTCTGCTGCGGCTGTGTACGCTCCTGCTGGCGGCTGTGTCCTTCTGGTCCACCGCCCAGGGCATGAGGGAATATACATTTTCCAAGGGCTGGCAGGCCTACGCGGCATCCCTGGGCGTACAGGGGCTGCTGCTGGGGCTGAACTTCTCCCTTCCGCATTTCCTGAAGCAGTGTGACGCATTGTGGCAGAAGGCCAGTTTATTGGGGCTTTCCTTTGTGGTGCTGTTCTGTTCCTCCTGGTTCAGCTATCTGTTCATCGCGGGGAACGGCTATCAGGGGTCCTGGGACACCAAGTGCCGCCTGATGGCCCAGGAGGCCTATCGGGACGAGCTCCTCGCCGCAGAGGACTATGTGGAGTTCTACGACGAGGCGCTGAACAACCGTCTTTCCGGCCAGATTCAGGAGCTGTACGAAAAAGCCCGGGCGATGGACTCCAGCAGCATTGACATCAATACACTGGATTGGGCCCAGGAACGGCAGGATTATGTAAACAACGGCGGAGCCGCCGCCTCCATCATGGCGGCGGCCATTGAGGCCATGGAACAGGCCCTGGGCGGCGGGGCCCAGCCGCCGGAGGGCGAGACTCCGGCAGAGGAGGGCGGGGTTTCCCAGGACGTGCGGCAGAACGCCGTTGAAATCCTGGACGGTCTTCAGACCAGCATGCAGACAGAGCTGAGCAATATCTCCTCACAGATCGACAGCGCCCGCCGGGATGTGGACGCCAGCTATACGAACCTCCAGAGCGCGGAAAACCGTATGCGGAACATCCCCGACAACGCCGACCCCGCGCCCTATCAGCAGGCAATCAATACCGCCTCGACCACATGGCTGAGAAATGTTGAGCGGCTGGATACCCTCCAGGCACGGCAGCAGTCCTATCAGGACGCGCTGTCCCGGGTCAACTACTATGCTTCCCTTCTGGGCATGACGGAGGAAGGCGTGTCCAGCTACTATGTGGGAGCCAGCCTGCGGGAGATTCAGCGGGAGCTGTTCCAGACCGCTCCGGACCTGGAACGGATGCTGAAGCTGTCCGGCGATGTGTTCGAGCGGCTCCAGAGCGCGGAGGACCTGGACCAGCAGAACGGCGCGGAGTACCAGAGTCTTCTCTCCCTGATGAACCGGTTTATCAACAGCCTGGAGCACAGCCGCCGGCTGAAAGACTCCGGGAACGTGCTGCAGCAGTGGGTACAGGAGCTGGCAGACGGCACGGCTCTCTCGGTGAAAAACACCGGAGGGGGCAGTGACACATGGAAAAACGACTGGATTTCCCAGATCAATGAGCTGAAATCCAGAATCGCCAGTCTGCCCGCGTACAGCGCCGCCGCAGGCGAAGACAGCAGTCCGCTGCTGGAGGACTACGACCGGTCTGCCTCCGCCCGCCGGCTGGACATGGCAGTGGAGCAGTATCTGACCGAGCATAACTCCGCGGAACAGGGTCTGATTTACCTCCGGTCGGCATACCGCATGATGGCGCTGTTCTCTCTGGCCCTGGCCTTTCTGCTGGATATCGCCGCCTTTGTCACCGGCGTCATCATCGAGAGGGAGGAAACCAAGCTGGCCAAAAATCCGCCCCCGGCGAAGTCTGAGAAGAGCGAAAGCACTGTGCCGCCGGTCCCGGAGGGCTCCGACGCCCCGCAGCCGGCGGTCTGGACGCTGAATCAATACCTGTTTTTGACCAGCGACTATAAATTCTGCGACGGAGAGTATACCTACAGGACCATTGAGCAGGGAAAATTCGGAGAACTCAATCTCCCGACGCCGAACTACAAGGCGGGACTGTACCGGCGGGAGAAGGAAAATATCACGGCGGTACAAAGCCCGTCGGACCTCTTATACCGGGTGTCCAGCGGCGGTCCCCAGGACGGCATTTACCTGAATTGCGGCATTGACTGCCAGGGCGGCCTTTTAACGCTTTATACAAGCGGCAAAAGCTGTTTTCTTGGAAACGTGGAGCCCTTTGTTCCGGTCTACAAGCTATCGGACGAGTCATATGATGAGTTCCCCATAAAAGACATGGAGCGCATTAACGCGAAAACCGTGATTGTGGCGCTGGATCGGGACGGGGTCCACATCGTGGGAATTTATGTGGTGATGTGACCGCGCAGGCTCAAGAAAGGCGGTATGCGCCGCCGCGGCTTCGAGCTGCTGCAAAAGCGTCCTTTTGATACAACGCCGTGGGGCGATGTACCATCCGCCACCGCGCATCGGAGCTCCGGCAGAACCACGCCGTCCAGAGAGTCCGGGTCCCCGGAGCACCAGAGGTATTCCACCGGCGTCCCCGCCGCCTCCATGGTCCGGCCGATCTCCCGCATGAAGGTGTTCTTCCCCACGCCGGGCCCGCCCTTGAGGACCATGAAATCATATGTATTCTCGATATCCACCATCTCCGAAAACAGGTTCCGGAATCCCTCTCCGCTGTTGGCTCCTGCAAAAAAATTGGTGATCTGTGCCATGGTGTTTGCCCTCCCCAATGGATTTTACATGCTCAGCGTATGCCGGGAGAACTTGGCCTGACAGTGATCTTCCGAAATAACTCCCCCTTCTCCCGGGAAATCTCTTGTGAAAAACCGCAGCCTCTGCTATACTGGAGAAAAATCCTGGGAGGCCATACGGATGAAATTTGAAGACATACTGACCGGCGCAGGAGAAGACGAATTCGGCCGGATGTGCGGCTTCGCCCCCTTCCCCTATTTTCAGCGCGATATTGAAGTCGTCTGTGACGAAGCCGTCACGCCGGAATATGCCGCCCGTTCCCTTCAGT
>CAOJHG010000187.1 GCA_948435975.1 uncultured Oscillibacter sp.
GCTGGCTTTCGGTAAGGCGACTACCGATGGGAACAGCCGCTATCTGATGATCGACGGCAATGAGAGCACCCTTTACATCATTGACGGAACACTGTACAAATATTTGCAGACTCCTATTTATGACATGATGGACCTGCCGGAAATGCCGGACCTGTCGGAAAAAAACCTCCGGACCCTCACCATCTATGGGCCTCAGCCAGAGGCGTCCGAAGGAAATGGGGAGAGTGGGCAGGAGGGCGCGCCGGAAGCGGAAGAAACCGTTCCCGCCGCCGTCCTTACCGCCCGGCAGAGCAGCGGGGAGGACAGCGCGGCATTGTGGTTCCATGACACCATCAACGTCACCACCAACAGCGCCCTTCTGGAGCTGCTGGCGGACCTGAAGAGCCTGACATTGACCCGCTGCGTGGACTACCAGCCCTCGGAGGAAGCGGCGGCAATCTGCGGCTTTGATGCGCCGGAGGCCGTGCTGGAGGTGGAATACGGCACGGAGGGCAGGCTGACCCTCACCATTGGCAAAAAGCAGCCCAGCGGCGAGGGACGCTATGTTCAGTTGGATGGGGAGAGCACGGTTTACCTTCTGCCGGAGGAGAGCATTGACGGGATTTTACAGATTGCCGCCAATGGAGTGAACTGACAAAGGAGGGGTTCTCTTATCATGCGGGTGCTGATTGTTGAAGACGAAGTGCGTCTGGCCGCGACCCTACAGGACCTGATGGAGCTGAATGGGTACACCGCTGACGTATTCCATGACGGAGAAGCGGGACTGGACAACGCGCTGACTGGGATTTATGATGTCATGCTGCTGGATGTGATGCTGCCGAAGCTGGATGGCTTTTCTGTCCTCCGCCGCCTCCGGGAAGCGGGAAGCGCTGTGCCGGTGCTGATGCTGACAGCGCGCTCCGAGGTGTCGGACAAGGTGGAGGGCCTGGACTGCGGCGCGGATTACTATCTCACAAAGCCCTTTGACCCCAAGGAGCTGTTAGCCTGCGTCCGCGCCCTGGTCCGCCGCCAGCCGGAGCTGAGGGACCCTGACGCTCTGGAATACGGCGGCCTGCGGTTGGAAAAGAGCGCGTTTACCCTGTCCTGCGGAGGGCGGTCTGTGCGTCTGAGCCGGAAGGAATATGACATTATGGAACTGCTCATGCGAAACCGAAATCTGGTAGTGGCGAAGGAATCGCTGCTGGTGAAGGTCTGGGGATATGAGTCCGACGCGGAGGACAATAATGTAGAAGTTTACATTTCTTTCCTCCGAAAAAAGCTGACCCACCTCCGGGCACAGGTGAAGATCAAGACCATCCGCATGGTGGGCTACTGCCTGGAGGCGGAAAATGGCTGATCTCTTAGAGCACAAGGAGGGGACTGGGGAAAAATCCACAGAATTTTCCTCGTTTTCCACAGACTTTTCCACAATGCTTTTCCCATTTCGGCGGGGGAAAGAAATGGGAAATGCCGAAAAAGGGGGAAAAACGCCGTGATTCGAAAGCTGCGGCTGAAATTTGTGGCCGTGTGCATGGCGATGGTGACGGCGGTGCTGGCGGTGGTGCTGCTGGCCGTGTGTACCGCCGTGGAGAAGAATATCGAGGATTTGAGCGGCCAGGTGATGCGGAGCGTGCTCCAGGAAAAGCACTTCTACCGGAACGGGCTGCAGCCGGAGTTCGGCGTGGAGATTGGCGGGGACCGGCTCCTGCTGCCTTATTTCACGGTGAATGTCTGGGCTGGAGAGGGAACGTATACAGCTTATGTGACCGGCGGAACCTACGGGAATCCGGAGGACACAGAGGAGCTTGGCGCCATCTTGCAGGACTGCCTCAGCCAGAACAAGCCGGAGGGCGTGGTAAAGAGCTATCATCTGCGGTATCTGCGGCAGGACAACGGACTTTATTGGAAGATTGCCTTTGTGGATATGTCCATGGAACAGGCCATGCTGGGGGAGATGATGCGGTCTTACCTGGGCATTGCGCTGGCGGGATTTGCGCTGCTGCTTGGGGTGTCGGTGCTGCTGGCGTGGTGGACGACCAGGCCGGTAGAGCGGGCGTGGCAGCAGCAGCGGCAGTTTTTGTCCGACGCTTCCCACGAGCTGAAAACGCCGCTGACCGTCATTCTCTCCAACGCGGAACTGCTGGAGGCGTCCCCTATGGAGGAGCGTCCTGCACGATGGGCGGACAACATTCTCTCTGAGGCCCGGCAGATGAAGTCTTTGGTGGAGGAGATGCTGACCCTGGCGCGGGCGGACAACATGACACAGCCGCCGGTCCTGGGAGAAGTGTCCATGTCGGAGGTGGTGGAGGACTGCGCTATGGCCTTTGAGCCGGTAGCCTATGAGGCAGGGAAGCCCTTGGAATATCAGGTAGCAGAAGACATCGTGGTTTTAGGGGACCGGGACCGTCTGCGGCGGCTGGCCTCTATCCTGCTGGATAACGCGGTGAAGTACGGCGCGGAGGGAAAGACGATCACCCTCTCTCTCCAGCGGACGGAACGGCAGGCGCGGCTGATGGTGTCCAACCCCGGGGACCCCATTCCGCCAGAGCAGCTTCCCCGGCTGTTTGAGCGCTTTTACCGGGCAGACGCGTCCCGGGGCGAGCAGTCCGGGTTCGGCTTGGGACTGAGTATCGGCGCTGCGATTGCGAAGGAGCACAAGGGGACCCTCCGGGCGGAGAGCGACGCGGCGTCCACCCGTTTCATCTTTACCCTGCCGCTGAAAAAATGAGCAGCCTGTCTCCTGTCTGGGGCAGGCTTGTTTCTTGGCGGCGTGAGGATAATTGTAAGAAATCTGTAAGAAATTTGTCAACGTGTTTGTAAGAATTCCCTGCTATCCTATTCTTGACTCAAGGGAGGAAGCCGATTATGAACGAATGTATCCTGGTTGTAGACGACGACCCCGAAATTGTCCGCGCCATCTCCATCACCCTGGAACGGGAGGGCTACCAGGTCTGCCGGGCCTACGACGGCCTCCAGGCGCTGGACCAGGCGCTGAACCCCGCCGTGAAGCTCATTCTTATTGATGTGATGATGCCGAAGCTGGATGGACTTTCCGCCCTCCTGCGTATCCGGGAAAAGCGGAATCTGCCCGTTATCGTCCTTTCCGCCAAGAGCGAGGACACCGACAAGATTCTGGGCCTGTCTATGGGGGCGGATGACTATGTGACCAAGCCCTACAATCCCCAGGAGCTTGCCGCACGGGTCCGCAGCCAGCTCAGACGATACACGTCTCTGGGAGATGTCAACGCCGAGGCGCGGCAGGGGGTCCTGGTAAACGGACGGCTCTCCTACGACCCTGGCAGCCGGGTTTTGCGGGCAGACGGAGACGAGGTGAAGCTCACCCCCACGGAGACGAAGATCGTGGATTTGCTCATGCGGCACCCCGGCCAGATCTTCCCTGCGGAGGAGATTTACCGGCGGGTGTGGAATGAGGACGCGTTTTCCTGCGAGAACACTGTGATGGTCCACATCCGGCGCATTCGGGAAAAGATCGAGCTGAATCCCAAGGAGCCAGATTATATTAAGGTGGTGTGGGGAATTGGATACAAAATGGAACGACATGGATAACGGCCCCGGAACGGAACTGGATTACTATGCCGCTCCTCTGGACAAAACGACGGGAACGCCCCTGCGGGAAGGAAAGCCGCGGTCCCCCGGCAGAGTGAAGCCCTGGGTCTCCTTCCTGTGCTTTTTCCTGGGAATGACGCTGGTGCTGTCCAGCGTGGGAGAGACAGTGAGCCGTATTGTATGGGAGCGGGACCCGTTTCCCCGGTTTACCAGCGATTGGCAGGAGACGGACGCCTTTCATTTGGAGGTCTCTGATTATCTGCGGGACTTCCTGACCATCGGGGTCGGAGGGGAGCTGGACTTTTACACCAGCTCCTATTGGATGGAAGACGAAAGATATGTGACCAGCGGCGCCGGGGGTGGGACGGCGATTGTGGAGGAAAACCCCGGCATCTTGGAGTTCTTCCTTATCACAAAGCCGCACGAAGTAGAACAGCAAACCACAGGTTGGGGCTATGCCCAATCCAGCTCCAGGCCTGCGGAGCCGTATAGAGAACGCGCCCCGGACGCGGATTATCAGACCGACAAGAACATCCTCTATTCGATTTTCGCGGACAAGACGGAGGACCGGGAGGAAAAGTCCTACACCAACAGCGACAAGTTTTGGACGGAGTGGATAAAGGACCCGGCGTATAACTTCTTCCTGACCTTCCAGAATGGCAAAGTCACCATCCGCAAGGACGGCGTGGACCTGGACGTATACGGCAGCGGGATATACAACAGCGATTCACAGTGGTTCGTCCCCGGCTACAGCAACTTTCCCGTCAGCGAACAGTTGGACGGCATTGAGGTCCATATGGCCATCCGGAAGGACCCTATCTGCTACTATGGTGTAGACTATCAGGCCGGAAACACCTATTACAGCAGCGGTCTTTATTATATTGCCCGACAGGTGGAGCTAAGCAGGGCGTTTTACCAGACCCAGGCGGTGCTGCTTGCCTGCGGCGTGGTGCTGCTGTTCGTCTGGTTTGTCCTGCGGAAAGTCCGGTTCGCCGCAGACCGGAAAATCGCCTCCTGGACCGTTCACATCTGGACAGAGGCGCGGGTGTTGATCGGGTTTGTGCTCCTATGGACCCTTGTGTTTGAGACGAACTGGCTCTCCGAGCTTTATTATTCTCTCCGGGATGGCTGGTACGCCTGGGACAGCGGCTATACCTTGTCGGAGACCGGGGCACAGATTCTGGCGGCGGCGCTGTACAACGTTCCCGGACTGCTGGCGCTGTTCTGGCTGTGCTGGCTGCTCCGCAACGACCACAAGCACAATCCCAAGGAGGCCCGGAGGTCCCTCCTGCGGCCTTTTTTTCGGAGCCTCCGCGCAAGGGACCTGAAACGGCCTCTTGAAAAGCGCGTCAGCCGTATGGAGGGAATATCCGCCTTTGCGGTCCTGTTCCTTGAGATGGAAGTCATCTTTTTCCTGGTTCTGCATTCTGTCTTCTATTACAACCCTTTGCCTTCCTGGTCGCTTTGGACGCTGTTTTTACTGCCAGTTCTTGTGGCGGCGGCAATTACCGTATACCATGTTCGCCGGCAGTGCCAGATTGCAGAGGACATTGGCCGTCTGGCCGATCAAGTAGAGAGCGTCCGGGCAGGGGACCTGTCAAAGCCGCTGATTCTCCCGGAGGACGCGGACCTGCGCCGGACGGCGGATTCCCTGAACGATATCCAAGCAGGGATGAAGGCGGCGCTTGCGGAACAGACCCGCAGCGAACGGATGAAGGTGGAGCTGGTGAGCAACGTCTCCCACGACC
>CAOJHG010000188.1 GCA_948435975.1 uncultured Oscillibacter sp.
GTCTCCGGCGCGGTCCAGTTCACTGCCTGCATGAACACCGCTCAGACAATCATAGCTGTTAATACCGACCCGGATGCCCAAATTTTCCGGATTGCCCACTACCGCATTGTGGACGACCTGTACAAAATCATTCCAGACCTGACCGCCCGCATCAAAGCAGCAAAGGAGGCCCAGTGACATGCCCTTCCCTTACAAGAAAATGGACGAGACAGACTTCGCTTACATCCGTTCCGTGACCAGCCCCGCCCGCGTCTGGACAGGGGACGCCATCGCCGCCGAATACTACCACGACGAGATGCCGGAATATGGCGTCTTCCCGCCGGAGCTCTACGTGGAAGTCCTGAGCCGGGACGAGGTTTCCGCTGTCATGAAGTACGCCTATGAACACAACATTCCGGTGGTCGCTCGAGGGGCGGGCACTGGTCTGGCGGGGGGCGCAAGCTGCAAATACGGCGGTATCATGCTCTCCCTGATGAAGATGAACAAGATCGACCCTGTGGACACCCAGAACATGACCATCACCGCTCAGCCCGGTGCGCTTATCACGGAGGTCGCCGCTGCCGCTGCGGAGGCGGGACTCTTCTATCCCCCTGACCCTGGTGAGAAAACGGCTTCTATCGGCGGTTCCGTCATAACCAACGCCGGTGGGATGCGGGCGGTGCGGTACGGCGTGACCCGGGATTACGTCCGCTGCATTGAGGCCGTTATGCCTAACGGAGATGTTATGCGCTTCTCCTCCAATGTGGTCAAGAATACCACCGGCTTTGACATCAAGGATCTGGTGGTTGGTTCTGAGGGCATCCTCTGCATTTGTACGGAGGTGACTCTCAAGCTGATTCCCGCCCCCAACTGCACCTGTACCCTGGTGATCCCCTTCGACAGTCTGGAAAGCTGCATCGAGTGCGTTCCAGTACTGCTGCGGCTCCCCTTTGTTCCTACGGCGGTGGAGTTCCTGGAACGGGAACTGGTGGACATCGTGGAGCGTACTTTGCATAAGGCCCTTCCCGTCAAGGAGGGGAACGCGGTGCTGATTGTGATGTATGACGCATCTTCTCAGGACGAACTGACCCAGTGCTGTGACGCCGCCGCTGCCGCCGCTTTGGACTCTGGCGCTTTGGATGTCCTGCTTGCAGATACGCCGGAACGGATTGGGTCTGTCTGGTCCGTCCGCGGGGCGATTCTGGAGGCTATGAAAGCGGATTCCGTGGGCCAGGAGGAGTGTGATGTAGTGGTCCCCCGGGCCAAAATCGCGGAGTTCGTCAAGGCCGCAAAGCGTATCTGCCTGTCTCATGGCGTGGTGGTAGAGCCCTGCGGCCACGCGGGAGACGGCAATATCCACACCGAGATGCTCCGGCAGCCGGGTATGAGCGACCAGGAGTGGAAATCCGCCACCCATGCCTGTTTGGTAGAGCTGTATGCCAAGAGCAAGGAACTGGGCGGCCAGCTCTCCGGCGAGCACGGCATTGGCAACGGACGCCTGGAGTTCCTGCGGCCCTTCATCGGTGATGAAATGTATCAACTGTATCAGCGTGTGAAGCTGGCCTTTGACCCGAAGATGATTTTGAACCCTGGAAAGATGGTTGTTTTCGAGGATTAATGTATCACCATTTTACAGAAAGAGGAAATCACTATGATTGACAAGAACAAAATGCCTTTGGCGGTGGGCGTGGCTTTCGTTGCCTTCACCACCCAGTTTGGCGGCGGCTTCGCTTCCGGCGCACAGATTTACTCCTACTTCATCAATTATGGCATCTGGGGCCTGCTCCTTCCTCTGCTTTCCCAGTTCCTGCTGGCCTTCTTCTTCTGGTATGGCCTGCGCTATGCCTTTCTGCACAAAACCTATGATTACCGGGCCTTTGGAGACAGCTTTTACGGCAAATACAAGGTGCTCTTCTCCAACCTCTACGAGATCACCTACCTCATTCTGATCGCCACCGCCACTTCCGCCGCCTTCGCTACCGGCGGTTCCACGCTGAACAGCCTTTTCGGCATTCCCTACTGGCTGTGTACGCTGGTGGTGGGCGCGTTCATCTTCGTGATTTCCCTCTATGGAACAAACCTGGTCCGGAAGTGCGCTTCTACCCTCTCCGTACTGATTATTGTGGGACTGCTGGTAGTGCTGCTGCCTAACATCGCAGTCCAGTCCGGCACCATCATGGAATCCATTGGCCGTCTGGCTGCCGGGGAACTGCCGGTTGGCTCCACGGAAAGCGGTCTCATTGGCGCAGCGGTCAAGAGCGCGATTCTGTACTTCGCTTTTCAGCTTCCTTCCATCGGCCTGATGTACCAGCATACGGAACCCCTGACGGATGTGAAGCAGGTAGACCGGGCGGCTGTCTACATGTTTCTGTGCAACTTCGCCGCCATGATGCTGTCCATCATCGGTATGCTGGCCATTGCCTTCAAGCCGGAACTGGAAGGCGCCTCCATCCCTATGCTGGTGTTCGTCTCCAGCGGCGTAGGCAAGACCGTGCTGACCCCCATTATCTCTATCTTGATTATCCTCGGCGCGGTGTCCACAGGCGTGAACATGATTGCTGGTATTGTCACCCGCACGGTCAACGCTCTGGAACGCCGGATGCCTTCCTCCAAGCGGGAGAGCGGTCACATGCTCCGTTCCGCCATCGCCGCCATGATTTTCACCGTTGGCGTCTGGGGCATCTCTCAGGTGGGCCTAATGGCAATCATCAGAAAGGGCTATGCTTATCTGGGCTATGCGGGCTTTATCTCCGTTCTGATTCCCTTTGTCCTCTCCATGCTCCACATGGGTCCCTTCGGCAAGGACGAATCAGCATCCTGAAAAAGCAAAAGGGAACGCCTCGACCATCCGCCGGGGCGTTCCTCTTCTTATGGCTCAATATTCGACTTCTCCAGTGTAAACCAGCTTTGCATCGCCGGTCAGGGTCACGGACTCGTCAGTATAGTGTACCAGCAAATCGCCGCCCTGAACCCGGACAGTGATATCCCGGTCCTTGGCACAGAAGCCGTTTGCAATCGCCGCCGCCACTGCCGCACATGCGCCGGTGCCGCAGGCCATGGTCTCTCCGCTGCCGCGCTCCCAGACCCGCATCTTAATCGTGTTGGGATTCACTACCCGGATAAACTCGGTGTTGATCCGCTCCGGGAAATAGGGGGCGTGCTCAAACCGGGGGCCGATGAAGTCAATATCCACTGCGTCCACCCGGGGGCAGAACACGACGCAATGGGGATTTCCCATATCCACACAGGTGATGTTATAGGGCCTGCCCGCAATGCGCACGGGATAATCTACTACGGTCTTCTCCGGAATGGTGAATTTCAGCGCCGCTGTATCCAACGTGGCCTTACCCATATCCACGCAGGCAGAAGTCACCTTTCCATTCGTGGTATACAGCGTCACGGTCTTCACGCCGCTGGCCGTCTCTACGGTGATGACCTCCTGATTCACAAAGCCGTTATCGTAGAGGTACTTGCCCACACAGCGGAGGGCGTTTCCGGCCATCTTTCCCTCGCTGCCATCGCTGTTGAACATCCGCATCCGGGCATCGGCAGACTCCGACTTTTCCATCAAGATGATGCCGTCCGCTCCGACGCCGTAGTGACGGTCACAAAGGGTGATGCAGAGGGACTCAGGGCAGGTGATCTCTCCGCAAAAATTCTCCAGGAAGATATAGTCGTTGCCGCAGGTCTGCATTTTGGTGAAGGCCAGCTTCTGCCGCTTGTCCCGCAGGTGACAGATGTCTACCAATTCCGTATTTCTCTGGGTGTAGCGGGAAGCCAGGATGTCCGTCAAAGCGTTGGCAGTATCCAGAGAGGTCAGACAAGGGATTCCAAGCTGAACGCAGCGGTGATTCAGGTGGATAAAGTCCTGGATATAGCCGGGTTCTGTGGAGCCGGTGAGAATCACGTAGTCAATGCCGCCGTTCTCCAGAAGCTGGAAAACCCTGTCATCCTTTCCCAGCTTGCCCACAATCTCCACATCGGTGCCCAGGTGGGAGATTTCCCGTGCCGTGCCGTCAGTGGCATAGAGCTTATAGCCCATGTCATCCAGCTTCCGGGCGATGTTCACAATCTCCGGCTGGTCCCGGCGGTTGACCGAAAGCAGCACGCCGCCCCGCTGCTCCTTCTCCACCCGGTAGCCTGCGGAGACCAGGCCCTTGAACAGCGCCTCCTGCATGTTCTTGCCCAGGCCCAGGACCTCGCCAGTAGACTTCATCTCCGGGGACAGGGCCGCGTTGGCGTCTGTAATCTTCTCGAAGGAGAACACCGGCACCTTCACGGCCACATAGGGCGGCTGGCGGTAGAGTCCCGTACCGAAGCCCAGGGATTTCAAGGGACGGCCCACCATCACCTTCGTCGCCAGGTCCACCATGGGCACGCCGGTAACCTTGGAGATATACGGCACAGTGCGGCTGGCCCGGGGATTCACCTCAATGACATACAGCTCGCCTTGATATATCAGATACTGGATATTGATGAGTCCCTTGGTCCCCAGGGAAAGCGCAAGTTTTTCCGAACAGTCGATGATGGTCTTCAGCATCCGGTCGCCGATAGAAAAGGGCGGGTAGACGGCAATAGAATCTCCACTGTGGACACCGGTGCGCTCGATGTGCTGCATGACGCCGGGAATCAGAACGTCGATACCGTCGGAAATGACATCTACTTCCAGCTCCTTGCCCATCAGGTATTGGTCCACCAGGACAGGGTTTTCCACCTTGCCGGAGAGAATCACCTCCATGTAGGTCCGTACATCCTCATCGTTATGGGCAATGACCATATTCTGGCCGCCAATGACATAACTGGGCCGCAGCAGCACTGGATAGCCCAGCTCATGCGCCGCGTCCAGAGCCTCCTGCATTCCAAGAACGCCGCGGCCCTGGGGACGCTTGATGTGGAACCGTTCCAACAGCTCGTCAAAGCGCTCCCGGTCCTCCGCCATGTCGATGGACTCCGCGCTGGTGCCCATGATTTGAATGCCATGGCTGTCCAGGTATTTCGTCAGCTTAATGGCCGTCTGTCCGCCAAAAGCCACCACTACGCCTACGGGCTTCTCTACATCTATAATGTGCATCACGTCTTCTGGGCACAGGGGCTCAAAGTACAGGCGGTCAGCGGTGTCATAATCTGTAGAAACGGTCTCGGGGTTATTGTTCACGATGACCACATCATACCCCAAATCCTTCAGAGTCCAGACGCAGTGAACGGAGGAGTAATCGAACTCAATGCCCTGGCCGATGCGGATGGGGCCGGAACCCAGGACCATAATCACAGGCCGC
>CAOJHG010000189.1 GCA_948435975.1 uncultured Oscillibacter sp.
TGGGGTCCTTCTCCGGCTTGGAGAGGTTGATGGTGATGTCCAGGTCGCCGTACTCTGTGGGCGCCTTCCATTGCATGTCCCTGGCGATGCGGTCCCGGCGGATGTAGTTGGTGTCCTGGCTGAACTTATAGAACCAGTCTGTAGCCTGCTTGGGGTCCTGGGCGCAGAGGGCACGGAATTTGTCGATGACCTGCCCGGGCCGGGGGGTGAGCCGGCCCATGATTTCTGTGTCAAACAGGTCCCGGTAGACGACGGAATTCTCTTTCAGCACTCCGCGGGCGTAGGCGTCGTCCAGCAGCTCATTCAGGACTGGGGCCAGCGCAATGTCATAATCCCAAGATTGGCCGGATTCTGTATAACTGCCCAGCTTTAATACATCCAGTATTGTATTGATGGCCCAACGAATCTCAGTAGGGCGGATAAGGCCCGTCTGTAAGGCGTAGGCGGTCAGTTTGGAAATGGCTTCGTTCACCATAGTGCCACCTCAGTTGTCAAAGCCGTTGGGGTGGGCCTTGTGCCAGTTCCAGGCAGAGGCCACGATGGTTTCCAGGCTGTCGTATTTCGGCTTCCACCCCAAAACGGTCTTGGCCTTGTCAGACGACGCCACCAACTGCGCAGGGTCTCCGGCGCGGCGGGGCACGATTTCGGCGGGGATGGGGTGCCCAGTGACGCTGCGGGCCACGTCAACGACTTCCTTTACAGTAAAGCCCACGCCGTTGCCCAGGTTGAACACGTCGCTTTCGCCGCCATTCATGAGGTAGTCCAGCGCCAGGATGTGGGCCTGAGCCAAATCGGAGACGTGGATATAGTCCCGGACACAGGTGCCGTCTTTGGTGGGGTAGTCGTCGCCGAATATAGAGATCTTTTCGCGCTTGCCCAAAGGGACCTGGAGAATCAGGGGAATGAGGTGGGTTTCCGGGTCGTGAGCCTCGCCGATTTCGCCGGAAGCGTGAGCGCCGCAGGCATTGAAGTATCGTAAAGCCACATAGTGCATAGGGTGGGCGATGCCGGTCCAGCGCATCATCTTTTCCATAGCAAGTTTGGTTTCGCCATAGCAGTTGGTGGGCTGGGTCTTGTCGCTCTCCAGGATAGGCACCCGTTCAGGTTCTCCGTAGGTGGCGGCGGTGGAGGAGAAAACGATCTTATCCACGCCATGAGCAACCATGGACTGGAGCAGGACCGTGGTGCCGTAAAGATTGTTGTCATAGTATTTCAAGGGGTGCGTCATAGACTCGCCCACCTGAGAGAAGGCAGCAAAGTGGATAACGCCCTCGATGCTCTCCCGCTCAAAGATCTGATCGGCGGCCTTGCGGTCCCGGATGTCCACCTGATAGAAGCGGGCCTTGGGGTGGACTGCGGCCTGGAAGCCAGTGATGAGATTGTCGGCAACCACCACGTCGCGTCCCGCCTCGATAAGTTCATATACCGTATGGGAACCGATATATCCGGCTCCGCCTAATACTAAAATTGCCATGTTCTTACCTCCATAGAGCGTTACAATGATTGAGAATGGATAGGGCGCCGGTCACTCCACGACCACACAGCCGCCCTGGGGACGAATGCGCAGAATGTGGCACATACCGGGGCCTAACAGCGCTTCCATACCCGCTTGGAAGGACGCCAGTCTTTCGTTGGGTACAAATGCCTGGATTGTTCCAGCGAAGCCGCCGCCGTGGACCCGGATAGCTCCTGTTCCTTCCAGCAGCTCCCGTCCAAACGCCAAGGCCAAGGGGATGGCTTGCTGCTTTGAGTCGGCGGCGGACCAGCAGTTTTGCAGGTGCAGTTCCGAAGACAGGCCAGAGGCGTTCACCAGCTCCAGGAAACGGTTAAAATTTCCGGCCGCAAGAGCTTCAGCTTCCTGAGCGGCGCGGCGGTCATCGTCGTAGAAGTGCAGGGCCCGCAAGACCGCCCGGTCTCCGTGTTCATTCCGCAGGACTGGGATGGCGGCGCGGAACTCGGCCTCCGGAACATCCCGCAGGACGGCTTTTCCGAAATGCTTTGCCACTGCGCCCATCTCAGCGGTGACAGCGGCATAATCGCCGGTCAGGTCCGCATGACAGGAGCCGGTGTCGGTGATACAAAGGGTATGGCCGGACTGGGCGAAATCATAGACCGCCTTTTCTACAATGGGGTTGGCGGGGTCCGCGAAGTCGATAGCAACTGCGCCGCCTACGGAGGAACCCATCTGGTCCATCAGGCCGCAGGGCTTGCCGAAGTACACATTTTCGGCATACTGCCCGATTTTCGCCAATTCGATGGAGTCCAGTGCGCCGCCGCAGAAAAAGTGGTTCAGGATGCCGCCTACCAGAATCTCATAAGCGGCGGAGGAGCTGAGGCCGGAACCAGAGAGGACGTTGGACACCGCGCAGGCGTCGATTCCCCCAAGTGTATAGCCCAGTTCCGTGATTTTTGCCGCCACGCCCCGGACCAGAGCGGCGGAGGTGTTGACCTCTTCCGGCTTCATGGCTAGGTCGTTCAGGTCGATTTCCAACGCTGGATAACCCTCAGAATGGATGCGGATCAGACTGGTTCCGTTTGGCGCGGCGCAGGCCAGCATGTCCATATCGACGCTGGCGCAGAGGACACGGCCATGCTGGTGATCGGTGTGGTTTCCGCCCAGCTCTGTCCGGCCAGGACCGCTGAAAAGGGCGGCGGGAGCGTCTTCCTTTGGGTCGAATTCCGTTTGAAGAGCTTCCGTTACGTGAATCGCCCGGAGACGAGCCTGTTCCAGTCCAGCGCCATCTGGGGCATAGACCAGGGAGAGCGGAGCGTCGCAGGAACCAGAGCGCAGATCTTGAAGCAATTGTGTACAGGAACGCAAGTTAGTTACCTCCTTAAAGAGATTGTATGCACTGCCCGGCGCGGAATTTCCAGGACGGACAGGACTTGCTGGGCGAAAGACCCCGCTGGAGCCTTTCCGCCCATTTTCCCACTGTATCTATTAGTATAGTGATTTTGGGGCAAATATTCAATCCTGACTTTGGCACTGAAGAAAAATTGTCGAAATGGATAAAAAGGGATAGGAGCTTTTGACAGATTCAGTCATGGCCTGCCTCATGCCTGAAAGCTGCGGATGATTCCTTTAGGCTTCTCCAGGTGGTCCAAGGCGGCTTCATAGCTCTTAGCGGCTTCCCCGGCGGCCATGCTGTCCAAGATGGCTTGATGCTCCAGCAGAGTTTCCTCCATGCGGCCTTCTTGACTGAGAGAAAGAGCGGTCTGGCGGCTCATCTGGTAGTGGAAATTGTCGAAGGTCTCAGAAATGGCGGAATTTTTCAAATAATAGACAATCCCCTGATGGAACTCCTGGTCGTACTGGGCGAACTCCTGAATAGACCGGCTTCCCGACGCTACGGCCTGCTGCTGCTTCAAGAGTGCCGCCAGAGCCTGAAAAGTCCGCTGGGCCGCGCCGGTGCGGTAGTCCCGGGCAAGCTGAACGACGCAGAAGCCTTCCAGGGCGCAGCGGATCTGATAGGTCTCCAGCAGGTCCTGTTCCGTCATCTCATGGAGGCAGAACCCCTTGCTGGGGAGCACGTCCAAGTATCCCTCCTGGGCCAGCCGCTGGATAGCGTCGCGTATAGGGGTGCGGGAAATACCCAGCGTCTGGGATACTTTTGTTTCGGAGTAGATGCTGCCGAGCTGGAATTCGCCGTCGGTTATCATAGTCTTCAAGCGTTCATAGGCTTGGAGCTGTAAGGGTTTTACGATTTTCACGGGCGTTCTCCTTTCCGCAGGGCGGGGATGGGATTACTGGCCCTTATTCTAGCATATACCGGCATACCGGTCAACCGGGACCGGCATCAACTGGGTTCGGCAAATCGCCAGGAAGCGGCGTCCGGTTTTAGCGAAAGCGCAGAAAAGGAAGAAAAGTGAAATTGCCGGTTGACCGGTATACCGGTATGTGGTATGATGCTCTTGTCAGAAAGGCCTGCGGGCCTTCAATCGAATCGTGAAGAACAGGAAGGATGGGCGAGCATGAAAAAAATCGGCTTTATTGGATTGGGTATCATGGGCGGACCAATGGCGCGGAACCTGCTGAAAGGCGGCGTGGACCTGACTGTATGCGACCTGAACGGGGCGCTGGTGGCGGAGTTTGTGGCGGCAGGCGCGAAGAAGGGGACAGCGGCTGAGATCGGCGCGTCCTGCGAGGTGGTGTTCACGATTCTCCCCAACGGCGGCATTGTACAGGACACCCTTTTTGGCAAGGACGGCGTAGCCTCCAGTATCAAGGCGGGCGCTATCGTGTGTGATTGCAGCTCTGTGACGCCGCAGGACTCCCAATTCTGCTATGAGAAGCTGAAAGAAATAGGCGTAGCGTTTGTGGATGCACCAGTCAGCGGCGGCGAGCCCAAAGCCATTGACGGCACGTTAGCGTTCATGGCCGGCGGCAGCCAGGAGAGCTTTGGTGTATTGAAGCCCTATTTTGACCTGATGGGCGCGTCGGCGCTTCTTGTGGGCGGAAGCGGAAGCGGCAGTGTGACCAAACTGGCCAATCAGATTATGGTGAACCTCAATATTGCCGCCATGGGCGAGGCCTTTGTCCTGGCGGCGAAAGCGGGCGTGGACCCATGGAAGGTATATCAGGCAGTTCGGGGCGGTCTTGCCGGAAGCGTGGTGCTGGATGCAAAGCTGCCGAAGGTGGTCTCCCGCGACTTCAAGCCCGGCGGGACTATCACCGTCAATCACAAGGATATCAAGAATGTGCTGGCTACCGCTCATGCCATTGATGTGCCCCTGCCTTTGACCAGCCAGCTCTTTGAAATCATGCAGGCAATGAAGGTAGCGGGCCGCATGGGTGACGATCACAGCGGCTTGGTCCAGTATTTCGAGAAGCTGGCCGGCGTAGAAGTTAAGAGCGATTGCAAGGAGTAAGGGAGGGGAGCGCGATGATCCAGCCTGAACGTATCAGCGCAGATATTTTGACCAAATTCCCGGCTGTGGACGAGGACCGGGTGGACAGCCTCCTGAACGCGGAGATTGCTGAGAGCAGCGTAAAAATCGTGGTCCTGGACGACGACCCCACAGGCGTTCAAACGGTGCATGACGTTTCTGTATATACGGACTGGAGCAAGGAGAGCATCGCAGCAGGCTTTGCAGAAGAAAATAAGCTGTTCTACATTCTGACGAACTCCCGGGGCTTCACCGTGGAGCAGACTACCCAGGCACATAAGGAAATCGCCCGAACCGTAGTGCAGACGGCGAAGGAGCTTGTACGGGAATTCATCGTCATGAGCCGCAGCGACTCCACCCT
>CAOJHG010000190.1 GCA_948435975.1 uncultured Oscillibacter sp.
GTCTCCAGCTCATAGCTTCCCGCAATTTCCTCCGGGGTCATCTTCCGGGTGCAGGGAATCTCGCCGTAAAAGTAGTCTCCCTGGGTGGTCCCCATAGCCGGGACGCCCCTGCCGGCCTGGGCGAAGGATGTGGCCCAGCGGCTGTGGGTGTGAACGACGCCTCCCAGACCCGGAAACGCCCGGTACAGCGCCAGGTGGGTATCCGTATCGCTGGAGGGCTTCCAACGGCCTTCCACCCGCTCCCCGGTCTCCAGACTGACTACCACCATATCCTCCGGCTTCATTTCATCATATTCCACACCCGAAGGCTTGATGACCATCAGTCCCTTTTCCCGGTCGATTCCCGAGACGTTGCCCCAGGTGAATGTTACCAGGCCGTGCTTGGGCAGCAGCAAATTGGCCTCGCAGACCTGTTTTTTCAATTCTTCCAGCATCGTTTCCACCTCCTGCCGGTCACTTTAATTTCCACGCAAGATCAGACAGGAACAGGTCGTGCTCCAGGGCCTCTACCGTGGTATCCCTGCCGATGTGGACAAACTCGATGTCCAGCATATTGGCCCAGTCCTTCATCTGTTCCGCCGTCACATCATAGCTCAAAACGGTGTGATGTGCGCCGCCCGCCGTAATCCAGCACTCCACGCCGGTGGTAAGAGAGGGCTCCGCCTGCCACATCACCCGCGCCACAGGGAGATTCGGCATAGGCAGGATAGGCTTGACGCAGTGAATGTCCTGGCAGATCAGACGCAGGCGGCCTCCCATGTCGATGAGGCTCACCACGATGGCATCTCCCTCCCTGCCCTCGAAGACCAGGCGGGCGGGGTCCTTCTCATTCATGCCGATACCCAGGTGGTGCGTCTCGATCCGGGGCTTTCCGGCGGCGCAGCAGGGGCAGACCTCCAGCATGTGGGCGCCTAAGCTGTACTCCTGGCCCTTCACCAGATGATAGGTGTAATCCTCCATGAACAGGGACATGCCGTTTCCGCCCTCGCCCATGGCCTTCATCACGGCGGTCATGGCGGCAACCTTCCAGTCGCCCTCGCCGCCGTAGCCGTAGCCCTGGGCCATCAGGTGCTGAGAGGCCAGACCAGGGAGCTGCTCCATGCCATAGAGGTCCTGGAAGGTGTTGGAGAAGGCCATACAGCCCTCGGCGTCCAGCATCTTCTTCATGGCGATCTCTTCCCGGGCCTGGTAGCGCACATGGTCCACCTTGTCCGTAGCCATGTCGTACTTCTCCTGGTACACCGCCATCAGCGCGTCGATCTCCTCCTCGGTGACCTCGTTCATCACCTTCACCAGATCGCCTACGGCCCAGGTGTTGACCTGCCAGCCCAGCTTTGTCTGCACTTCCACCTTATCGCCCTCGGTGACAGCCACTTCCCGCATGTTGTCTCCGAAGCGCATGACCTTCATTTCCTTGGACACAGCCACGCCCACGGCGGCTTTCATCCAGCTTCCCAGGCGGGCCTGAACGTCCTCATCCTGCCAGAAGCCTGCTATGACCTTCTGGGGCTTCCGCAGGCGGGCCACGATGAACCCATGCTCCCGGTCTCCATGGGCCGCCTGGTTCAGATTCATGAAGTCCATGTCGATCTCTTCATTGGGGATCTCCCGGTTATACTGAGTGACAAAGTGGCAGTAGGGCTTCTGAAGGTCCGCAAAGCCGTTGATCCACATCTTGGACGGGCTGAACGTGTGGCACCAGGTAATAACGCCGCAGCACCTCTCATCGTAATTGGCAGCCCGCATCACGTCGGTGATCTCCTTATTGGTCTTGGCGGTCACCTTATAAACCAGGGGATAGGGCAGGACCTTGCTCAGCTTCTCCGCCATCTCCGCGGCACGGGCGGCGACGGTCTCCAGGACCTCAGGGCCGTACAGGAACTGACTGCCCACCACAAACCAAAATTCACGCTGCTGTTTCATGATACATAACCTCGTTTCTTATAAAAGCTCCACCGCGGACCGCTCGACCTGGAGCAGTGCCTTGTAGCGCTGAATATAGTTGTTGAATCCCTCTGTCAGCGCCGCATCCGGCTGGATGGTGGTTCCAGAGGTCCCGGCGAAGACCCGGTTTTGCAGATATTCCTCCAGGCTCTCCCCCTCCGCCCTGCGCAGCATGTACGCCGCCAGCAGAGCCATGCCGTAGGGTCCGCCCTCTCCAGCGGTGGACATGCAGGTAACAGGGGCATTGCAGGCTGCGGCCATGTAGCTCTGTCCCACCACAGGAGTCTTGAACAGCCCGCCGTGGCCGGTGAGAGAGTCGATGGCCACGCCCTCTTCCGCCAGGATATCCATACCGATTTTCAAGGTGGACATGGTGGCGTAAAGCTGAGCCTTAAAAAAGTTTGCCAGGGTGAATTTCGTCTCCGGCGTCCGGACAACCAGGGGCCGGCCCGCATCCATATGGGTCACGCCCTCTCCGGCCAGATAGTTGCACACCAGCACGCCGCCGCAGTCCGGGTCTCCCTCCAGGCTCTTTTCATAGAGCTTGGTGTAAAGCTCGCCGGTATCAGGTCCCGCGCCGAAGAGCCGGGCCGTCTCGTCCAGAACGCCTGCCCAGGCGTTGTTATCGCTGGTGCAGTTGTTGCAGTGGACCATGGCCACCGGACTTCCTGTCGGGGTGGTCACCAGGTCGATTTCCTCGTATACCTTTTTCAAGGGCTTTTCCAGGACCACCATAGAGAAAATGGAAGTCCCGGCAGAGACGTTTCCAGTCCGGGGCGCAACCGCGTTGGCAGCAGTCATCCCTGTTCCCGCGTCTCCCTCCGGAGGCGCGAAGGGGATGCCGGGGGAGACCATCCAGCATAGCCGCGCCGGCCCCGGTCAGCTTCCCTGCGTCCTGGCCTGCCGCCAGCACCCTGGGGAGGAGCTCCGTCAGCGTCCATGGCAGGTCCCGCTCCTTCACCAGCGCATCAAATTTTTTCACCATCTCTTGGTCATAGTCCTGCGTCCCACTGTCAATGGGAAACATGCCGGACGCCTCGCCGACGCCCACCGCGTTCACACCGGTGAGCATATAGTGAATATACCCGGCCAGAGTGGTGATGTGGGCGATTTTGGGAACATGTTCTTCCTTGTTTAAAACCGCCTGATAGATATGGGCGATGCTCCAGCGCTGGGGGATGTTGAAGCCGAACAGGGCTGTCAGTTCCGCCGCAGCCTGGCCGGTGATGGTGTTCTGCCAGGTGCGGAAGGGGGTCAGCAGGTTCCACTCCTTGTCAAAGGCCAGATAGCCGTGCATCATGGCGGAAACTCCCGCGGCGGCGATGTTCTCCCGGTCCTCCACTTGGCTGAGGGCCGTCTTCAGTCCGGTCCAGACCTCCTCCAGAGGATAGGTCCAGACGCCGTTTTCATAGCGGGAAGCCCAGGTGTAATCTCCAGAGGAGACAGGCTGGAAATCGCTGTTGATGGCAACGGCCTTGATTCGGGTAGACCCCAGCTCAATGCCCAGGCAGGTTTTTTTCTCATTCATTTTTTCTTCTCCTTCAGGAAGGCGAAAATGCTTTGCAGCACAATGAAGAAGCACAGCAGAGCCGCCGTCAGGATGTTGGGCCAGGAGCTGGCCAGCTTGCCGTTAAACTGCACGATAGAAGAAATCGTGCCGTTAATCAGCACGCCGAAGAGGGAGCCGATGACGTTGCCCACGCCGCCGGTCAGCAGGGTGCCGCCGATAACCGCGGAGGCAATCGCAGACATCTCCAGTCCAGTCGCCTGGGAAACGCTGGCGGACTGGGTATTCAGGCAGTAGCAGATACCGCCGATGGAGCACAGGAAGGAGGACAGGATATAGGCTTTCATTTTTGTCCTCTTCACATCCAGCCCCATCATCGCCGCGGACTGCTCGCTTCCGCCCACTGCATAGAGGGAACGGCCGAACTTTGTATAGCGGAGGACCAGGAAAATCACGACCAGCACCGCCAGGGCAATGAGCACGCCTACCCGGAGGTACGGCATAATCAGGACGCCCTTCCGGTTTGGCACACCGCCGAAGGGAAGGTTCAGGCGCCAGTTGGCCCAGCCATAGAAGGTGGCGTTGGTCTCCTGGGTGATGGAGAGCTGCTCTGTGGAAATCACCGCCGTCATGCCCCGGGCGAAGAACATGCCCGCCATGGACACGATGAAGGGCTGAATCTCCAGATAGCCCACGCAGAAGCCCTGAACGATACCGAAGAGCAGGCCGATTGCCAGGACAATGAGGCACATCACAGGCGCGCTCATATGCCACTCGCCCATGCCGTAGGCCAGGAGCATACAATCCAGCGCCACCAGGGAACCCACAGAGATGTCAATACCGCCGGTGAGCATCACGCAGGTCATGCCGCAGGCCACGCAGATAAGGCCCGCGTTGCTGATAAGGATGTTCAGGAAGGTCTGAAGGTTTGTGAAGCCCTTGCCGGCGTATGCGATGCAGCCTCCGGCGTACAGGAGGACGAAAAGGACGATGGTGATGAGCAGCAGCAGCGTATTGCCGTTTATCTGCTTGCGCTCTTTCAAAGCATTGGCTGGTTTCATACGCGGGCCGCCTCCTTTCCGGCAGACTTGCTGGCCGTGCGCTTCCGCATCCAGGCCTTGACCGGGGGCGCTTGGATCGCCACAATCACGATGACCACTATGGCCTTGAATACGGGGGCCACAGCGCTGGACACGCCCAGGTTATACATAGTGGTGGTAATGGCCTGGATGGTATAAGCGCCGATGATGGACCCGGCCAGGTTGAACCTTCCGCCGCCCAGACTGTTGCCGCCCAAGGCCACGGCAAGGATGGCGTCCAGTTCCATGTTCAGGCCGATATTGTTGGCGTCGGCGCTGGTGATGCGGGAGGAATTGACAATGCCTGCAATGCCCGCGCACAGTCCGCACAGCAGATAGCACATGAAGATGATGCGCTTGGAGTTCAAGCCTGCGATACGGCTGGCTTTCTTATTGATGCCCACCGACTGGATATACATACCCATGGCGGTCTTTCTCAGCATCAGGGAAATGACCAGGATACACACTGCGGCAATAATGATGGGGGTAGGCAGGAAGCCCAGGTAACCGCCGAACACCCCATAGGCGTCGGTGCGGATGTAAACGATGAGGTTGTTGCACAGCAGAAGGCCGATGGCCCGGGCGGCAGACCAGAGGATGAGTGTGGCTACCATAGGCTGAATATTCAGGTATGCCACCAGCGCACCGTTAAAAGCGCCGCACACACAGCCCATGACCAGCGCACCCAGCAGGCCCACAATCAGGGGCATGGCG
>CAOJHG010000191.1 GCA_948435975.1 uncultured Oscillibacter sp.
AGAACGAGGGAAAGCCCCTGTTCTCCCTCCACGACGGCCCTCCGTTCTCCAACGGGTCCATTCACATGGGCACCGCCATGAACAAGGCCATCAAGGACATCATCACCCGTTCCTACGCCATGCGGGGCTACTACACCCCCTATATCCCCGGCTGGGATAACCACGGTATGCCCATTGAGTCCAACATTATCAAGCAGAACAAGCTCAACCGCAAGGCCATGAGCGTCCCCGAATTCCGCTCTGCCTGCCATGACTTCGCCGCTCATTACGTGGACGTTCAGCGGGAAGCCTTCAAGCGCATCGGCGTTATCGGCGACTGGGAGCATCCCTATCTCACCATGGACCCCGGCTTTGAGGCGGAAGAAGTTAAAGTCTTCGGCGAGATGTACAAGAAGGGCTATATCTATAAGGGACTCAAGCCTGTGTACTGGTGCCCCCACGACGAGACCGCCCTGGCCGAAGCTGAAATCGAGTATCAGGACGACCCCTGCACGACTGTGTATGTGAAATTCCCCATGCACGACGATTTGGGCAAGCTGTCCGGGTATGACCAGAAAAAGCTCTTCTTTGTCATTTGGACAACCACCATCTGGACTCTTCCCGGCAACCTGGCCATTGCGCTCCACCCTGACGAGAGCTATGCCATGGTGAAGGCCTCCAACGGTGAGACCTATATCATGGCGGAGGCCCTGACAGAGAAGGTAATGGGCCTCAGCGGTCTGGTGAGCTGGGAGACCGTCGAGACTCACCCGGGCGCGTTCTTCGAAAACATGCTGGCCAGCCACCCCTTCCTGCCCAAGACCTCCCGCCTGCTTTTGGCAGACTATGTCACCATGGATTCCGGCACCGGCTGCGTTCATACGGCCCCCGGCTTCGGCGCGGACGACTACCAGACCTGCAAGCGCTATGGCATGGATATGGTGGTTCCCGTGGACGACCAGGGCAAGCATACGGACTATGCCGGAAAGTACGCCGGGATGTCCACGGACGAATCCAACCCTGTGATTCTCGATGACATGAAGAAGAGCGGGATGCTGTTTGCCTCTGAGGAGATCGTCCACAGCTATCCCCACTGCTGGCGCTGCAAGCATCCCATCATCTTCCGGGCAACGCCCCAGTGGTTCTGCTCTGTGGAGTCCTTCAAGGACGAGGCCTGCGCCGCCGCCGATGAGGTCCGCTGGGTGCCCAAGTGGGGCATTGACCGGATGAAATCCATGATCCGTGAGCGAACCGACTGGTGTATCTCCCGCCAGCGCCGCTGGGGTCTGCCCATTCCCGTGGTTTACTGCCAGGACTGCGGCAAGCCCGTAGTGACGGACGAAACCATCAGCGCCATTTCCGCTCTCTTCGCGGCGGAGGGCTCTAACGCCTGGTTCGAGAAGGACGCGGCGGACATCCTGCCCCAAGGCTTTGCGTGCCCCCACTGCGGCGGCGGGACGTTCACCAAGGAGGAGGACACGCTGGACGGTTGGTTTGACTCCGGTTCCACCCACTATGCCTCCATGAAGAAGGACCAGGGCTTCTGGCCTGCCACCGTCTATATGGAGGGGCTGGACCAGTACCGCGGATGGTTCCAAAGCTCCCTTCTGACCGCTGTGGGTGCTTTCGGCAAGGGCGCGCCGTTCAAGGAGTGCATTACCCATGGCTGGACTGTGGACGGCGAGGGCAAGGCGATGCATAAATCCCTGGGCAACGGTGTGGACCCCGCCGACATCATGAACCAATACGGCGCGGACATCCTGCGTCTGTGGGCGGCTAATACGGACTATCATGCCGACGTGCGATGCTCTCATGAGATTTTCGAGCAGCTCCGTCAGAACTATCTGAAATTCCGGAATACCGCCCGGTACTGCCTGGGCAATCTGAATGGCTTTGACCCCGCCCGGCTGACCGCCCCCGCTGAGATGGAGGCGCTGGACCGCTGGGCCATTACGAAGCTGAACGCCTTGATTAACCGCTGCTTCAAGGGCTACGACGAGTATGAGTTCCTGACCGTTACCCATGCCGTCAATGATTTCTGTGTGGTGGAGATGTCTAACTTCTATCTGGATATCATCAAGGACCGGCTGTACTGTGAGGAGAAGGATGGGGCCCTGCGCCGGAGCGCTCAGACTGCGCTGTTCCTGATTCTGGATACGCTGACGAAGCTCATGGCCCCCATCCTGTGCTTCACCGCCGACGAGATCTGGCAGGCCATGCCCCACCGGGAGGGCGACGATGGGCGGAACGTCCTGTTTAACGACATGAACCAGCCTTTTGAGGACTATGCCTTGGACAGTGCGGAGATGGAAAAGTGGAATGCTATGATTGCCGTCCGGAATGTGGTCAACGGCGCGCTGGAAACTGCCCGGGGTGAGAAGAAAATCGGCAAGAGCCTGGAGGCCAGGGTACTGCTGGAGGTCCAGGGGGAAAATGCTTTCCTGGCTGAGATGGACCAGGCGGCGCTGGCGTCCCTTCTGATTGTTTCCCAGGTGGAAACCAAGGTGGGCGGCGCTTTGAAGGTGGCTGTGGAGCCTGCCCAGGGTGAAAAGTGCCCCCGGTGCTGGAATTACTCCACGGAGGCGGGCAAGGATAACCTCTGCCCCCGCTGTGCCGCCGTGGTTGCGAAGCTGCCGCAGTTCTGACAGTTCGATCCTGCGCTTGGAAAGGTCCCTGCCCGCGTTTTTCGGGCGGGGCCTTTTTTCACTCTTTTTTGGAAAACCGTTGCATTTCCCGGCACAGATGCTTATAATCAAAGGGACCAAAAATGCCCCGTCCCGTTCTTTCTTTGACAGGGGCGGTGCGAAAAGGGAAGAAAAGAAAAAAGAGGGCGTCACACCATGAATACCAAACAAAAGCTGAATATGTCCATGCTCTGCGACTTCTATGAGCTGACCATGGGCAACGGGTATCTTCAGGCCGGACTTCAGGACCGCATGACCTATTTCGACGTGTTCTTCCGCAGCGTGCCGGATAAGGGCGGCTTTGCCATCTGCGCTGGTTTGGAACAGCTCATTGAGTATATTCTGGACCTCCACTTTGACGAGGACGACATTGCGTACCTTCGGGAAAAGGACCTGTTCTCTGAGGAGTTTCTGGATTATCTCCGGAACTTCCGGTTTACCGGGGACATCTGGGCCATTCCCGAGGGCACCCCGATTTTTCCGCAGGAGCCGGTGGTGACGGTCCGGGCCCCCGCGGTTCAGGCCCAATTGATTGAGACGTTTACCCTGCTGGCGGTCAATCATCAGAGCCTCATTGCCACCAAAGCAAACCGGATCGTCCGGGCGGCGGAAGGGCGTGTGGTTCTGGAGTTCGGCTCCCGCCGGGCGCAGGGGACGGACGGCGCGATCACCGGCGCACGGGCGGCTTATATCGGCGGCTGTGCTGGAACGGCCTGCACCATCTCCGACCAGTTGTATGGGGTCCCCGCCGGGGGGACGATGGCCCATGCGTGGGTCCAGATGTTTGACAGCCAGTATGAGGCGTTCCAAACCTACTGCCGGTTGTACCCCCATAACGCGACGCTCCTGGTGGATACCTACAACACGCTGAAATCCGGTGTTCCCGACGCCATACGGGCTTTTGACGAGGTGCTGAAGCCCATGGGGATTACCCAGTGCGGCATCCGGCTGGACTCCGGCGACATTGCGTATCTCACCCAGAAGGCCCGGAAGATGCTGGACGATGCCGGATGGACGGGCTGTAAGATCTCCGCGTCCAACTCCCTGGATGAATACCTCATTCGGGACCTGCTGCACCAGGGGGCGCAGATCGACCTCTTCGGCGTTGGCGAGCGGATGATCACAGCCAGCAGCCAGCCGGTGTTTGGCGGCGTGTACAAGCTGGTGGCGGTGGAGAGCGGTGATGGGACGATCCTGCCTAAGATCAAGGTCAGCGAAAATGTAGACAAGATTACAAATCCGCATTTCAAAAAGGTATACCGGATCTTCGACAAGGCCACAGGCAAGGCGGAGGCGGACTACATCGCTGTCTGGGATGAGACTGTGGACGACTCAAAGCCCTTGGAGCTGTTCGACCCCCGCTCGACCTGGAAGCGGAAGACCTATCAGGATTTCACCGTCAAGCCGCTTCAAGTGCCGGTGTTCCTGGGAGGAAAGCTGGTGTATGAGCGGCCCCCCCTCCAGGATATACAGGCGTACTGCCGGGAGCAGGTGGAATCTCTGTGGGACGAGGTCAAGCGCTTCGAGAATCCCCATAAATATTATGTGGACCTGTCCCAGAAGCTGTGGGACATCAAGCAGACCCTCCTGCGGGAACGGGCGCAGGTGTAAGAAGAATGCCGGGACGAGGCTCACCTGCGGAGCTTTGTTCCGGTGTTCCGCTCCTGCGGGGATTTCCGGTGGAATGAAATGTTAGTAGGAAATTCATAAATTGCTGTTGAAGATGGTGGGAGTTTTCGATATAATAGCAGTGTATGTTTTTGGGAGAACAGCCGGCCTCCCATGACGCAGGCCCGGCGGAGTCCCAGAGGAGGTGGCGCCCGTTTGACGAAACAGAAACCCAATATGGAATATATCGAGCGGCGGATTTCTGCGGCGACCAGCCTTTCCCTCTGCGGCCTGACGGTGCTGGCCCAAATTGCCATCTCCCTGCTGGTCCCCATTCTTCTTCAGGAAAAGGCCAGCGTCGTTTACGCACTCTTCTGGGTCATCGGGGCCATCCTTGCCATCCGTGTTTACCAGCGGTCTGGAAGCCCATCCTATAAACTGGTCTGGATGTGCCTCCTCCTCGCTATGCCCGTTTCAGGCACCATGCTCTTTTACTTCTGGGGCGGGACGCAGCAGGCCAAAAGCCTCAGCCTCCGGAAAATTCCCCCGATCCTCTGCCGGGAGAGCCAGCGCATGGACAGCGACGCCAGCCTTTCCCGCCTCCGGAAACAGTCTCCTGCCTGGGGACGGCTGGCGGCCTACCTCCAGAAACGGGGATTCCTCCTTTACCGGAACACCGCCGCCAAATATTTTTCCGAGGGCGCGGATTTTTTTGAGGATTTTATTGTTCATTTGCAGTCGGCGGAGACCTATATCTTTTTAGAATACTATATTCTGGCGGAGGGAACGCTCTGGGACCGGATTTTCTCCGTCCTTCAGGAGCGGGCCGCCGCCGGGGTGGAGGTCTTCATCACCTTCGACGACTTCGGCAACCTGACCCGCTTTTCCGACGAGGCCCTGCGGGCGGTCCAGGACGCGGGCATTGAGGTGAAGGTT
>CAOJHG010000192.1 GCA_948435975.1 uncultured Oscillibacter sp.
GGTTGCGGAACTTGTCATAAAGTCCTCCGCTTTTGTTTTGGACCACCAGACCCGCCTCGAGAAGTTCCGACTTGGTGTATCCCTTTTTGGTCATGGCGGTCAGTAGCACGTCCCAGGCGTCCAGAGATGCTCCCATGCCGAAGTTGACGGCGGTGGCCTTCCGAATCCGGCGCCGGTTCAGGTAATCCTGCACGGCACGGCCCTCCGGCTGCTGGAGGAGCTGGTAATAAAAGCGTGCGGCGTCCCGATTCAGGTCCAGGAGGCGGGAGCGTTTTCGGCTGGCGTCCCGGTCGGCCTCTTCCTCGGGGACTGTCAGCCCAGCCCGTTTAGCAAGGAAGCGGACCGCGTCGGGGAAGGGAAGGTGCTCCTCCTCCATGATGAAATTCACCACAGTGCCGCCTCGTTTACAGCCGAAGCAGTAATACATCTGCTTGTTGGGAGAAACGGAAAAAGATGCGCTTCGCTCGCTGTGGAAGGGGCAGAGACCGAAGAGATTCGCGCCCTTACGATTGAGCTGCACATAGCTGCTGACCACGTCCACAATGTCGCTGCGGGCGATCAGCTCGTCCAAAAAACTCTGAGGAAAGGCCAAGATTCCTCCCCTCCTTTCGGTCAGTTTAGCCAAAATGCCCTTCCGTCATACCAAAAAAATGAGATTCCAAAAGAATCCGCTATTTTTATATACGCTGCGGATTTTAAAATTTCTCTTTTTTTGCGGAAGATTTTGAAAAGTTTTTTATGTCATCCTATTCTTGCATCAACTACCAGATGATATCAAAAAATTCCGACCTGATTAACAATTGTCCATTTTTTATTTTAATATATGGGTTGATTTTTCGTCTGGGCAGATGTACTGTGCCGCAACAGGTTAGGCGGCGGCGGAACACAAGAGCGGAGCAGGAGCTTCTAAAAGCGTTTACAGAAGAGGAGAATCAGACTATAATAAGTAAAGATTTTACGTCCCGTAAGATAGTGTATGAAAGGGGGAGGCGCAGAAATGCCAGTACAGCTATGGACCGCCCGACTGGACCGCCCGCTGACAGGCTCGGAGGAAGAAGCCATGCTGCGGATGGTTCCCCCAGAGCGGCGGGAACGGATTCTTCGGATGCAGCACCCTGAGAAACGCCGGGAGCCGCTGTGCGCTTACTTGCTGCTGCGTCTGGCCTTGTGGCAGCGCTTTCGTTGGCAGGAGCTTCCGGAAATTGTCTTGTCTTCCAGAGGCAAGCCCGGTTTCTCGGACCACCCAGAGGTGCAGTTCAATCTCAGCCACACCAGAGGCGCGGTGCTGGTGGGCCTGTCGGACAAAGCGGTAGGCGTGGATATTGAGCGTGTGCGCCCCGTGGGACGGAAGCTGATGGAACGCCTTGCGCAGACGGACAGCGAAGAGGAATTTTTCCGAAACTGGGTAGAGTGGGAGGCCAGAAGCAAGCGAAGCGGAGACGGCGTCGTTTCACTCCTGCGGACGCCAGAACCCCTGAGGGACGGGGAATTTTACTATCCGGTGGACGTGTTTCCAGGGTATGCTGCCGGTACGGCCTGCGGAGATAGGGAGCCGCCGGAAATTCTGGGGCGGTATTCTTTGGATGAAATAGGGGGTGCGCTATGATCGAAATAGAAGAGAGTGTGACTGGGCTGGTGCTGGACTTTGTCCGGCAGATGAACGAATTGCAGTCCCGTTATGGGCCGCAGATCAACCAAACAAGAGGAGACGGGGCTGGAAGAGTCTTTGCTTCCTACCGCCAAGAGGCAGAGGATATTTACGCCCGCTTTTTAACAGAGCGAAAACGGTCCTGCTATTTTGGCATCTGCCAGCCTCCGTTTTTCCATGCTGTCGAGGGTGCGGCATCCTGGGCGGTGGAAGTGGAGAAGGATCACGCGGCAGTGACAGTTCTGCCCCAAGAGGGGAGTATGGATTTCCGCTTTCTGCTTCGGGAGAAGGGCGGGGGGTGGCGCATTAACAGCTTCCAGCAGCGGTATCGAGCCAGACAGCGGCTCTACCAGTGGACCTATGGCAGCTTTTGAAGAAGTCCCAATTTTCCCTTGTGTTGATTAGGCATGGCATCGAATAAATATGTAACTATTACAACTCCTCTTCAGCATTATGTACTCATGTAAAAAGGACTTATAAATATGTATTGGAGGTAGCAGGCAAATATTTATAATCGAGTATATAAAGCAAGGGTTTTTAGGTTAAAAGGAGTTTCAGAAGATGGAAAAAGCACGAGTTTATGTTGATTTGAACGAAATGGTTACAGATGATATTGCATTGTTGTCAAAAGATGATACCAAGATGGATAGTATGGGCAGGATAATTACATTTTATGAAGGAATGCCTGTTAGCCTTTATTCCGATGATGCGTCCAACAGCGGAGAAACTGATAATTTGATTTTCGAAGGCACTGCCATAAAATATGATTTACAGAGTTATCCAGAATGGCGGCATGTAAAATGGTGTGTTCGTATTAATTGGAATAGTCTTATACATGAATCCGACATGAATCAATCAAATTCAATGGAATGAATGAGCATACACTCCAATTTTTGGAAACAGGTATTATAAACACAAACGGAAATTGGGACTTGAAGAATGGACGGAAAAGGATGCAGAAGAAAAAGACATAACAGCGCTTTGAAGAGGTTCCAGAACATACACAGCGGATTCCAGGTTGCCGGGCAGTGATTCTGTATGGATTGCTGTCCGGCTGGCTATTTTGAGAGAAGTGAAAAACCGGATTCAGAAAAAGAAGCAGAGCGGATAAATAATTTGGACGGACCTGCCACCAAGGGCCGTGCGTTTCCGACTATATTAGTGAAAGCAGCTTTCAAAAGGGAGGAGACCCAATATGGAGGACACAAAGATCATTGCGCTGTACTGGGAGCGGTCGGAAGAGGCCATTGCGCGAACAGAGAAGAAGTACGGCGCATACTGCGGCAGCATCATCCGGCGGATATTGGGGGACGGCCGGGACACAGAGGAGTGCCTGAGCGACACTTGGCTGGGGGCCTGGAACGCCATGCCGCCGCAGAGACCAACGCGCCTGCCCGTCTTTCTGGGCCGGATTGCCCGCAACACCGCCCTGGACCGGTACGACTACAATCGCGCCCAGTGCCGGGACAGCGGTTTTGAAGCGGTTCTGGAGGAACTAACGGAGTGCATAGGAACAGCAACCCCGGAAGACGCCGTGAATTTGCAGGAACTGGGGGAGGCGGTTTCTGCGTATTTAGCTGGAGCGGCCCCGGCAGTGCGGCTGGTGTTCCTGCGGCGTTATTGGTATTGTGACAGTATTGTGGAGATTGCGGGGAGGACCGGGTTTACACAGTCAAAGGTGAAGACCATCCTGCACCGGGCGCGGAAGGGCCTGGGTGCGCATTTGCGAAAGGAAGGGTATGATGTATGAAGCGAGAAGATTTATTCCGCGCCATTGGTGAGGTCCAGGAGGAGCAGATTCGGGAAGCGGAGACGGTGAAGCGGCTGACGAAACCGTGGAAGCGGGCGGCGGCAGCGGCGGCATGTCTGGCGCTGATTGTGAGCGTGTGCGCGGCGGGGAACTTGCTGAACGACGAGATCCGGTGGCGCGCTCTGATAGGGAGCTTCAAGCCGCTGGAGGAACCGGAAGCCGGAAGCGGCGCAGATTCTGGAGGAACCGGGAATGCAGATGGTTCATATTACTGGACAGACGGTTCCGGAAGGCCGTCCCCTAATTTGTCCCAGGGCGTGGAAATTGCGGAGCTGCAATGGACTGGCACGGTAGGGACTCCGGAGATGGACCCTGCCCCCAGTCCTGGGCTGCAGCGGGTAGGGGAGGCGACGGCAGAGGAGCTTTTTGAGAATGCCGCTGTGATTTTCCGGGGAACCGTGCAGTATTTACGGTATATGCAGATAGAATCGCGTGATTATACAGCATTTTATACGGTAGCGACAGTAGAGGTCACGGACTGCATCCGCGGCGGCTTGTCTGAAGGGGATATTTATAGTATTCTCTACACAGGATTCCCAGACAGTATGCCAGCTATTTCAGAGAATTTAGGTTATCTGAAAAGCGGCAGTGACGCCATATTCATGCCTCTTTGGGCCAATCCAGAGGCAGGGTGGGTTACAGAGGACGGTTTCTTTGCGTATGCAGATATAGCGGATATGTATTTTGACGAAGGTCTTCGGCTCCTGTTTCTGGATACTGGAGAAGGCTTGGCATTTGAACGAAGCGTTTATCCGGATATTGCGGAGGCGGAGACGCTGGACGAGGTAGCGGCGTATATCCGGGAAATGCTGGACGGGCGCGAAGAGACAGGCAGGCCCGCTGTAGTAGCTGATGTGGAAGAGCCGCCAGCGGGTGGTTATGTTTTCGTAGAAGGCGCAGAGACTGGTCCCAATGGCGCAAAGGAACTCCCTGGAGGCGCGTTCATCAGTGAGGAAGATAAAGAGGACGCAGGCTGAAAGGAAAAGGACGGGGATATTTTGCATCCCCGTCCTTTTGTGCAGTTTTGAGCCGCCGCAGAGTTTGACAGAAGCGGGGCTGTGTTCGCTTTCTCTTAGAAAATACCCTGGGCCATCATGGCGTCGGCGACACGCTGGAAGCCCGCAATATTTGCGCCGGCAACCAAGTTGTAGCCAAGGCCGTACTGTTCCGCGGCTTCGACGCTCATGGTATAGATGGTGTCCATGATTTGATGAAGCTGCTTGTCAACCTCTTCCTCGGTCCAAACCAAGCGCTCGCTGTTCTGCGCCATTTCCAGAGCGGAGGTTGCTACGCCGCCCGCGTTCACAGCCTTGGAGGGAGCGACAATCATGCCAGGCTGTTCCATCAGGAACTTCAGCGCGTCGTTGGTGGTGGGCATGTTGGCCACTTCGATATAATACTTCACACCGTTGGCGGCGATTTGTTTGGCCTGCTCCATGTGAACATCATTCTGCATGGCGGAGGGCATCACCACATCGGCCTTTACGCCCCAGGGCTTCTCATCGGGGAAGAACTGCACGCCAAACTTGTCGGCGTAGTCCTGGACCCGGTTGCGGCCGCTGCTGCGCATCTCCACCAAATAGTCGATCTTTTCATCGGTGGCAACGCCGTCGGGATCGTAGATATAGCCGTCAGGACCAGACAGGGTGACGACCTTTGCGCCCAACTGGGTTGCTTTTTTGCAGATGCCCCAAGTCACGTTGCCGAAGCCCGCGCAGGCGAT
>CAOJHG010000193.1 GCA_948435975.1 uncultured Oscillibacter sp.
GTTGCGGCTTCTAAGGCTGCGTCCAAGGGGCAGGCGGCATCCGCTGGAGGCTCTGCTGCTGGTGCTTCCGTAGACCCCAGAGACGTGAAAAAGATCGTCTTCGCCTGTGACGCGGGCATGGGTTCTTCTGCGATGGGCGCTACCATGCTGCGGAATAAGCTGAAGGACGCGGGGATTACCGATATTGAAGTTGTTCATGCTCCTGTGTCTGAGATTCCCAAGGATTGTCAGATTGTTGTGACACACCATGAGATAGCACACCCGGCTGTTGCCATCAATCCCGACGCCCGGATCATTCCCATCAAGAACTTCATGGGCGCACCGGAGTACAACACTTTGGTAGATGAGCTGTCTGCGGCTCGCAAGGGCGGCGGCGCGGCAAAATCCGAGGCTCCCGCTGAGACTGAGGTTAAAAAGCCTGTGGACGAGTCCCAGGTTCTGCTGCGCAAAGAGAACATTATCCTTGGCTGCAAGCCCGTGACCCCTGAGGAGGCGATCAAAGCCTGCGGCAGACTGATGGTGGATGCCGGTTATGTCTCCGAGGGCTACATCGAAGGAATGCTGGCCAGAAACGAGGAATTCCCCGTTGCGATTGGCTGTCATGTAGCTATCCCTCATGGAACCAACGAATCCCGAGTCCACATTAAAAAGAACGGCATCGTTGTCATGACCTATCCCGCTGGCATCGAGTGGGATGAGGACGTGGTGAAGCTGGTGATTGGTATTGCCGCAAAGGACGGCGGAGACCATATCGACGTACTGGGCCGGGTGACGGAGACCGCCGGAAGCGACGAGGACACCGACGCCCTGGTTGCTAACGCGGACGTGGAGACCCTGTATAAGAAGCTGAACGGTCTGGAGTAATTCCAGCTATCCGCACATCAAGAGAGCCGGTGGAGGGTTTTCCTTCGCCGGTTCTTTTTTGTGAAGAATTTATTTGAAAAAGGCGGAAATAGCTTGTGGACAGGAGCGGCGCTGTGTTACAATATTTGGCGTGATTTGGCCGTCAGATGGGGATGGCTGAAAGAAAGGAAGTGCGTCGATGCTTGCCGACTATCATGTTCACACCTTTTACAGCGACGACTGTGAGACGCCTATGGAAGCAATGGCGGAACGGGCTGTGGCTTTGGGGGTGGAGGAAATTTGTTTTACAGAGCATGTGGATTATGAGGTTCCTGATGTGGCCGTCTGCGATTACAAAGCGTATTTTAAGGGGCTGGATAGTACAAAAAGGAAATACGGGGACCGGCTGACCATTCGGGCGGGCATCGAATTCGGCGTACAGAAGCAGACTATAGGACGGTATGTGCAGGATTTTGAGGACTATTCCTTTGACTTCGTGCTGCTGAGCTGTCATCAGATTGACGGTCAAGAATTCTGCCGCTATCTGTACCAGGCAGGAAAGACCCAGGAGGAGTATCAGACGGGCTATTACCAGGCGTTCTACGATGTGATGCAGGAATATAAGGATTATTCTGTTCTGGCGCACTTGGATATGATTAAGCGCTATGACCCCTGCGGGACGTATCCAGACAGGAAGATTATGCCTCTGGTGGAAAAAATACTACGCCAGGCTGTCAAAGACGGGAAGGGCATCGAGGTGAATACGTCTTCTTTCCGCTACGGCCTGCCGGATTTGACGCCGTCCCGGGCCATTCTGGAGCTGTACCGCGATTTGGGCGGAAGAATCCTCACGATTGGTTCCGACGCCCATGAGACCGCCCACCTGGGAGACCATATCCCGGAAGTGCGCAGAATCCTGCGGGAGATGGGCTTTCGGGAGTTTTGCACGTTCAAGAGGATGGAACCGGTTTTTCACCCTATTTGACAGTGATAGGTATTGGCTGTGTTTCAGGGACTCTTAATCTGCAAATAAAGGATTTATAAGGAGTATGATATTTATGGATGCAATCTGGAGTGTGTTAGGTCTGGAAGCCACCCAGGATACCGGGAAAATCCGGAGGGCTTACCAGGAGCGGATACAGGAGGCGGAAGCGGAAAACGCACGCCTGGAACTGTTCCGGGCATACAAGGCGGCGCTGGCCTACGGAGAGACCGGGCGGTATGTGCAGGGGAACCAGTCCGCCGCCAATACGGATGCAGACTGGGCCTATTATGGCGGACAGATGGAATCAGGGGCGGATCTCCAGCGTTTTGCGGACCATCCAGCTAACCGGGAATTCCTGGCCCTTTATACCGGGAAGCGGCGGCGGGACCCCACGGCCTGGCGGGATTTTTTCACTTCCTCCGATTTCCTGGATATCTGTCGGGAGCAGGACTTTACTGCCCTTCTGCTGGAGGAAGTGACTGCCCGCGAGGATTCCGTTCCGCCCAGCCGGGAGTTTTTGACCTGGCTTTCCATCGCCTATCAGTATCTTTCCAGGGACATGGACGGAGAGCGACAGTTCCGAATTGCCAACGGGGCGGACTTTGACGGGCTGGGGGATATTTTTGACATTGCCTCTATGGGGCCGGTTCCAAAGCGGGACATGGGGAATGAACTGGCCATGCGAATCAGCTTTTACGAGTACATCCAGCTTATGAGCATGGCGGACGCGGGAGCATGGGACGATCAGACCTTTGGCGAGGCGAAGCACATCTTAGGGCGCTACACCCTGGCTTACCTCCGGGACCGCTGCGAGAAGCGGGAGTGGAACGATGTGGAGCGGCACCCGGCGGCCCTTCGTCTGCTGGAGCATTTTTTCGCCCGGGACGATGTGCCTGAGGAGCTGTTCCGGATGCTGTGGCGGGAAATCGACGGAAAGAGCGCGGTGATGGGGCGGCCGAAAGTGCTGTATGGCAAGCTGCGGGAACGGATTTTGGAACGGGTGCCGGACATCCTGGAGAACGGGGACGACAACTTCCGCCGCATCCGGCAGGATTTTCGGGAGTTTACAAGACGGTGCGAAGGTCCCGATAAGGGAGAGGAAGCTGCGGACGCCTTTTTCGCACGGGAGGATTTTCAAAAGGCGCTCCTGAACCGGCGGTTTATCACAGAGCAGCTTATGACCTATGACTGGGGGAACGAGCAGACACCAGCCTGTTTCCTCCGGCGGCTGCTGGCGTTTTATCAGGCGCACCCAGACGCCCCTCACGCTGGAAGCATGGCGGAGCGGACAGAGCGGATTCTGCGGGAACAGAAACTCCGGCAGCAGTTGGAGGACAGAACCGCGCCCGTCCCGCCAGAGGTGCCGGGGCTGAGTTACCGTCCATTCTTCCGGCATTGGCTGAACACGGCTTTTCGGGGGGCAAAAGCTCCCGGCGGGGAAAGTCTAGCCCTCTACCTGAACAAGCATTTGGCCTACTGCCCTGAGTGGAGCCTCTTGTTTCTGGGGGCTGAGGAGGGGGAGATCAAGCCCAAATGCGTGAAAGCGGAATTGGGAGGACGAGAGCTGGAAGCCGTGTTTCATTTGCGGTACATGGACTTTTGCCAGGACGGAACCTCTCTGTGTGCGCAGCGTGTGTGGGACTGGGAACAATGGGAGGAGGCCGGCGGCGATGGTTTCTTCCTCTTCCTTCCGCTGGTGAGGGCGAAGGAAGAGCAGTTCGGGACTGTACGGGCCGTGCTGAAGGAACGCCTGGCATCTACCGCCGCCCCCGAAGAGGACCGGGAGAAGATTGCGGGATTCCTGGCGGGTTATGTGTGTTGTTCTGAGCCGTCGGAAACGCCTTGGAGGTGGTATGCGGAAACGGCGGAGCGGCTGTATGAGTGCGCGTGGTGGATGGAGGAAGAAAGGCTGTACTTCTTTGAGGAGAACGGTGAAAAGCGGAAGGTTCTCGATCAGTATGACGGTCTTTCCACCCAGGACCAGGCGCAGGCAATGGCCAGGAGGCTGCTGGATGAGGCGGTGTCCCCCACAAATTTCCATATCCCTGCCCTGCCGGTTCTGCCGGAGGATATCATAGCACAGCCGGTAGGCGCACCGATGCTCTGGCTGAAAAATACGGGAGAGGATTCGGAAGACTTCGAGGATGAGGAGGATTCGGAAGATTTCGAGGACGGGGAAGACAGCGAGGATCTGGAGTATGAGAAGGAGAGAGAGGAAGCGAGGGGGAAGCAGCTTTTTGCCAACTATGGATACCCTCTGGAGAAGGGCGAGGTAACGGCGGAAGCGCTGACGGAATTGCTGGCACAGTTTGCGGAAGGGAAGATGCGGCGGCTGGCTCTGCATTGGGGGCTGGACGCACTGGTATTTGTGCAGCACCGGGAAAGCCTGACCGGCGGGGCGGTGAAGTACGCCTGTCTGTATTTCCATTTATATAAGGATATTTATTTCGGGCTGCTGTCCATGCCGGAGGTCTATGAAACGGTAGATTCTAATGATGTGGTCTATGAGCGTTTTGGTCTGGGTCATCTGCCCTCCTACGCCATCCACCACAGTCCAGGGTCGATTTTGCAGCATTTGGACAAGATTTTTCCCGATATGGGCCAGGAACGGGAACCGGGGATGTTTGCGGATGGACATTATTTGTGGTGTTCTAAGGTGTCTCTCAACGACGGACGGCAGCGGTTTATGATTGCGCGTCAAAAGCTGGGAGGAATTCCCTTTGAGCAGTATGTGCTGACGAAATTTTCGATTTCCCAATATCCCGGTGCGGTGGAGAAGCTGACGCTGAACAGGGAGGAAACCATTCTGGAAATTGGGCGGACCAACCGGGGCGAGGTCTCCATGGCGCTGGTAGAGTTCATGCAGAAGAAGCTGATACGGCTGCGGCTGACGTGGGCGGCGGAAGCGCTGGAGGGCGGACCGTGGCACATCGTTTTGCTTCAGGACGAGGGGCGGTTCATGATGGCCTGCCTGCGGGATGGAAAGGAAATTGCGGAATACTATGTGGCGGACCGGCTGGCTTATATGAAGGCCGAAGGGAAGAAGTATGAGAAGGAGTCCTTTTTCGGGCGGACAGCGGCTTCTTATTTGGTCCATAAGGATTTGAATGCCATTCGGAACTGCCTGGATCTGCTGTTGGACGACATCACAGACTGGCCCGCCATTACTGGAGAGTTCGGCGCGTTTTCCTATGAGTCTGGGAAGAACAGCCGGAGTTATAAGGAAATCCGTGCGGAATTGGTAATTGAGGAATCATTGGAATCCAGCGGCGGCGATCTTACCTGATAAGATGCCGAAAGAGGTATAAAA
>CAOJHG010000194.1 GCA_948435975.1 uncultured Oscillibacter sp.
ACGGGGCTTCCGTTCTTTGGAGAGCGGGGCATCGACCGGCTGCACAACGAGGAGAACCCGGACGTGTACATCGCTATGCGCTTTTTGGACGATGCCGGAAGGGCCCATGAGCTGGTCCGCACCCGGCAGAAGAACCGCATGTGCATTACCTACGACGGCGGCGAGGTCCGCCAGCTGGACCTGAAGGACCTCTTCGGAGAACCGGACGTGTTCCTGTCCATCCTGAACCCCCTCTATTTCATTGAGGAGCTGGGGGACAAGGGCAAGAACCTCTTGGAAATGTATCTCCCGGAACTTCCGCCAGAAAAGGTCCTGGAGCAGCTGCCCCCGGACCTGGCCCTGGCGCTGAAGGAGGAGCCGCTCCTCTCCCCGGAAACCTACCTAAAGAATAAGCGGGCGGACGTTCGCAATCTGGAGGAGAGCATCCTCTATATGCGGGGCCAGCGCGATCAGGCGGAGGCCCAGGGCAAGGCCCGGCTCCAGATGGCGGAATCCGCTGCTCAGAAACAGGCGGCGCTCCAGGAGGAACTGACCGCCCTGGAGGAAAAGCAGTTTGACGGGCTGGATATTCCCGCCATGCGGGAGCAGCTGGTGGACCTCAGCGCCCGCTACGAGGAGGCCCTTCGGGACAGCGGCGGCGGTGAGGAACAGGACCGGCTCTCCGAACTTCGGGCGAAAATCGCCAAAAGACAGGCGGAGCAGTACCAGTCCAAGTACGCCCAGCCTCTGGCGGAGACTGCCGCCCAGGTGAAGAATCTGGCGGCGCGCTACCAGCAGGAGGGGCGGAACTATCAGTTCCTTTCCGCCGGAAATCCCTGCCCCACCTGCCACCGCGCCATTCCGGCGAACAGTTTGACGGAGGTACAGGCGGAGATTAAAAAGTCCGCCGCCGCCATTCTCGCCGAGGGCAAGGCGAAACAGGCGCAGATGCTGGAGCTCCAGGGGTTAGACAAGAAAGCTACCGACACCTTTGAGCAGTTCAAGGCCGATGACCTGGCAAAATGGAGACAGGAAGCTGATGCCCTGGAGGCCCGGCGTCAGGCCCTGGCGGGGGCCGTCCCCCAGGAGGCGGTCGATCTGCGACGGCAGGTTGAAACACTGAACGCCTCTATTGAGTACGGCAATCTCAGCCAGGAGGAGTTTGACCGCTTGGCGGAATGCCGGGAGGCGCTTCGCCAGTGTTCCGCCGAGCTGTCCGCCGCGGAAAAGGCCGTCGGTCAGCCGCCGGAGGACATTGACGGACAGATGGAACAGGCGCGGCAGAAAATTGCGGAACTGAAAAAACAGATTTCCCACGCAGCGCAGTACGTTTCCAAGCGGGCCGAAATGCTGTTTTCCGCTTTGAAGATGAACCGTGTGGAGATTTCCCTCTACGATGTGGTGAAAACCACCGGGGAGGTCAAGGACGTGTTCAAATTCACCTACGGCGGGCGGCGCTATGACCGGCTGTCCCTGTCCGAGAAGATTCGGGCGGGCATGGAAGTCTCCGAGCTGATGAAGCGCCTCACTGGGCGGAACTACCCTGTGTTCGTGGACAACATGGAGTCCGTGGACGATCTCGCCAACGTCCGGCCCATGGGGCAGGTGATTTTGGCTAAGTGTGTACACGGCGCGGAATTGTCTGTAGGGCCCATGAAATCCACCCCGGCGGCGGGGCAGCAGAAAGCCGCGTGATTGATCTGATTTAGAGGGGTAGGTGTACCGCTTGGTCTATGAGAAGATCCCCATCGTGGAAACGGCCCGGCGGTGCGGGCTGGTCCTCGACTCCCGGACACTGAGGCGTTTGGAGGTCGAGGCCAGCTGCCCCTTCTGCGGCGACCACGGGCCGGGGAAATACCACCTCAGCCTCAATACGAATACAGACCAATACCGCTGCAACCTCTGCGGGGCCCATGGGAACAGTGTTTCCCTGTACGCCCGGATCAACGGAATGAGCAACAAGGAGGCTTTTCGGGAGCTGTCCAGGGAGGTCAAAACCTACCCTTTTCCACAGCAGCCGGAGCCTCGAAATACGGAGCGGCAGCCGCTTTCCTTGGAACAGCGCCACGCCGCCTATTCGGATATGCTGGAGCATTTGACGCTCCTGGGCAGGCACAGAGACAACCTGCTGGGCCGGGGCTTTTCCCCGGAGCGTATCCAGAAAAACCAGTACCGCAGTATGCCGGAGGCGGACCGGAGCCGGAGGCTTCTTGCCGCTCTACTCCGGGCCAGCGGCTATGAGCTGCTGGGCCTTCCGGGCTTTCGTACATACTACGGCGAGTGGACCGTCAGCGGGCCCAGGGGCTTCCTGATCCCCGTCCGAAACAAGGACGGGCTGATCCAGGGCATCAAAATACGGCTGGACGACGCAGATTCTCCAAACCGCAAATATCGCTGGCTCTCCAGCCGGGGCCTGCCGGACGGGACCCGCAGCTATTCCTGGATCCATGTCACCGGCAATACCGCCAGTAAGCGGGCCTTCATTACGGAGGGACCGCTGAAAGGCGACGCCGCCAGCTTTCTGGCAAACGACGCGCTCTTTGTCTGCGTCGGCGGGGTCAATGCCATATGCGGGCTGAAGGACACCTTGGCGGACCTGAAGATCCGGGAGGTGGTGGAGGCCATGGACATGGACCAGATGACCAATGAGAATGTGCGCAGAGCCGTTCTCGAAATGCGCCGGGAGGTGCAGACCATTCCAGGCGTCAAATATTTTAAGTACACATGGAATCCGGCTTACAAGGGGGTTGACGATTATCTCCTGAGCCAGAGAGTGGCGGAAATGTAAATGAGGTAAAGTATGACTGATCGAGTTCTTGTCAAGGTATCCGTGGATGGAGACGACATCCATCTCCGCTTAATCGACCCTTCCGAAAAAACACACCGCAGCTTCTGCATAGACTATGACGCCTTTGACGACCTGGAGTACAGAGAAATGGCGGGCGTCAACGACTGCGGTTCCTTTGCCGTGCTGCGGAGAAACCGCGCTGATGGAACAGCCTCTATGCGGTTCGTCTGGCTGTCCAGTTCTGGCGACGGCCCTGTGGCGGGCTGGGAACAGACCGTAAAGCTGCCCTTCCAGGAGATGCGCTCTTTCATCAGGGCCAGCGCCGAAAAAGGAGGTCCGTCCAAGTGGGCCGCCCTCTCCGTGAAACCCGGGAATACCCCGAAGCTGGTCTTCTGTGGGCGGGAGAACCTCCATGACGCGGTGGAAAATCAGACGGTCCGCCGTAAGCTGGTTCGCTTCCTGCGGGACAACTTCAAGTGGTGGGGGACAGATGAAATTCGATTTTACAACGATTTTGTGCCCTACAGCTTTTCCTTCCAGGAGTTCCGTAACGGTCAGCCGGGAATGTGCGGCGGCTTGATCCTTCACAGTCAGAAAAACCTGGAGAAAGCCTACTACTCCATCCACACATAAACAAAAAGAAAGGATTTACTTATGGGAGAAATCTTTGATATGCGCGGCAAGATTGCCGCAGGCGAGGGTGACAAGGACCATATGCTGGGGAAGTTCCTCTACTTCTCCCTGGCGAATCTCCTGGTGGAGAAGGACGCTCTGGCTAAGCTCTGCGAGGACTTGGACATTCCCTACACTGGCGGCAAGCGGCTGTCCGTCTCAGACGCCTTCCGCTCCGCCACCGGCGATATCCAGGAGCGGATTCCCGTCACCCGGATGGGTGAGTCCCATATCTACCTTGCCTACTGCCGGGACAACAAGCGCACGTCCGAAATCCTCTCCCGGGAGCTGGTAAAGGAGACGCTGAACCAGCAGACCAACCAGTATGAGAAACTGGCGAATATCAGTTACGACAAGAGGGATGGTGCGTTTCGCTGTGAGAACCTGGTGATGGATGACGTGGTGGACGTGCGGAAGTGCTGCCGTCAGGCGGAAGAGCTGTTCGAGCTCTACCAGCGCTGTGCCAACCGCAAGCAGGTGGAGAGCATCTGCGCCAATTTCCTGCGGTCCATTGAGGCCACCAAGCTCAGCATCAACGGCTATCTCTACTTCGTCCCCCGGACCTTTATGGAGAAGGTGGACACTTTTGAGGAGTTCATCGGTCTTTTGAGCGGCTTGAACCGGAAGCAGACCCCGCTGATGGTCAACTCCTTCTACATCATCGACGATGAAAAGCAGCGAGGGAAAATGACCGAGGAGTTCTACGCGGCGGTGAAGAAGGAGATCGCCGAGTACCAGGAGCGGGCGGACTACTTCATCCAGTCCGGGTGCCAGAGCCCGGCTGTCATGGAGCGCTGGGCCTTGAAGATCCAGGGGTTGGAGGAGCGCAAACGGCACTATGAACAGGTGCTCCGCCGTGAGCTGGACGGGCTGGACGACGAGTTCAGCACGCTGAAATTCATGGGCCAGGAGCTCCAGAACCGGGCGAAGAACATTCGATTTCAAAAGGCGGCGTGATTAAAACCGGAGGCGGGGAGAATTATTTCTCCCCGCCTTATTAAAAGCAGTAGAAGATTTGGGACGGAGAAAAGGTGTCGCTCGCCTCAATGACCATGAAGACCTTGCCGATGGTCTTGATTTTTACTGCGATTTCTTTCCTTTACTATGGAGGGCTCCGCCTTTGCGATTTGTAATGTAAGATACGATTATGCCGCCCAAAAGGCCCGGATGCGTTTTGCCCGGGCCTTTGTATTGGTAGAAGCAAGGCCAAAAGGCAGGGGAATTTCCACAGCCTATTTCTTAATAGTAGGTTCTGTTTGTTATGCAGTAAAATTACTTTTTAATGTTGACTTCCTTACATAAATCATTCATAATAAAAGCCATCTTTTTCAAGGAGGTTTATAGTATGGCCGCAAGGAAAACCATAGACGAACGCATTGCTCTGATTGACGAAAAAATCGCCAAAAGGAAAGCGGAGATTGAATCGCTTGAGAGCCAGAAAAATAAGCTGCTCCATCCGGTCAATATGAAAACCGTCATGGCAAAAGCCAAAGAGGCTGGTTTGACACCGGAAGAAGTTGCGGAGAAGCTGGGTCTTGACATTTAAACAAAGCTATGCTGTCCATGCCACATCATGTGGCATGGACAGCATTATTATTTTTGCTTGGGCGGCTTCTTACTTTTATAGTTGTTTTCATATATGGCGGAGCAGAAGCTCCTCATCCGTAAACTCGCTGGGCTTGCGGGGGACAAAGT
>CAOJHG010000195.1 GCA_948435975.1 uncultured Oscillibacter sp.
CATAGCGAACAGATTTACCGAAACCATTCTGGCAGGCCTTAGCATCATCTACAATCTTCACACCCTCCAGAAGCGGCACCTGAAAACGGCCCTTGACTCCGGTCACCGGGCGGCACTGGAAGATATAATAAGGGCATGCCCCAATGCGGGTCAGTCCGGAGAGAAGATTCCCCAGAGTCTTCCCATCATCGTTGACGCCCCGCAGCAGCACCGTCTGGTTTCGCACCTGTACACCCCGCTCTACCATGGCCCGGACCGCCCGCGTGGACTCCGGCGTAATCTCCCGCGGATGGTTGAACTGCGTCACCAGATAAACTGACTTCTTCTTGGAATACGCCTCCATCATATCTAAAAATTCCTGGTCTCCGTAAATGCGTTCCGGAAGCGTCACAGGCACGCGGGAACCAAAACGGATGAAATCCAGATGGCCGATCTCCGAGAGTTCCCGAAGATACCGCTCCACGATATGGTTCGGATTCAGCAGGGAGTCCCCGCCGGAAACCAGCACGTTGGAAATCTCCGGATGGGCCTTGACATAACTCACAGCCTCATCTACCCGCTTGTTCAGTTCCTCATCAGAGAAGCCCACCATCCGTTTCCGAAAGCAGTGGCGGCAGTACATCGCACACTGGTTTGTAGACAGGAGCAGAGAGGTCTGAGTATACTTATGCTGCAAACCTTCCAGCTTGGTATTTGACGCTTCTCCGCTGGTGTCGAAGGAACCGCCGGGCTCAAACTCGCTCAGGGAGGGGATGCACATGCGTCCAATGGGGTCGTCAGGATCTGAAGCATCCACAAGGGAGAGATAATATGGCGTAATCATCATAGGGAAACGCTGGATGACTTCCGCATACTGCACCGTCTCCTCTGGCGTGAGATCGAGGATAGGCGCGAGCTGTTCCGCCGTTCGGATTCCGTTCCTCAATTCATCCTGCCAGCTCACAAGCTGCCACCACCTTTCGTCATATTTTGTAAAATTCTGCCGAAAGAGGATAGAAAGAAAGATGCGCACAAACCGGATGCCGCCATCCAGTTTATACGCTTACATGAACGATTATGAGCTTGTTTCGCTGCAACAAACGGCATTCCATTCACATAAAACCCGGAGCTTTTTCCAGGGCGCCTCAACCATCCAGCCGCCGCTGTCCGCCGTCTTTCCCCTCTCCTCTTCCGTTACAAGCTGATTATACCAAATTTTTGCAGAATTTGCAAGCCCTTTTTATACACTCTGCAAAACGCCAACTCCCTTTTCCACCAGCTCTTCATGTCCTCATCCGTTATCTGCTGTTCCTTTATAGATTTTTCCAAAGCTTCGTAAGACCATGCTGAAATATAGGGGTGCAGCACTTCATCAAGTATAAATACATACTGCCTGCAATGTATATTTATTAACCCAATTTCAGCGGATACACAATTCCGAAAAGAGAGAACGCCAAAAGGCAGACGAACCAAACAATCCGTCTGCCTTTTCCGTTCCGCGGCCAGCCGCCCTCAATTTAGGACTTTATCTAACATGCTGATCAAATTCTCAATGTTGATGGGTTTGGCAATATGGCCGTTCATACCACTCTTGATGGCCTCCTGCTTGTCGTCCTCAAAGGCGTTGGCGGTCATAGCCAGGATAGGAATTTCCGCCAGCTTCTGGTCCTCCATCCGGCGGATGGTTTTCGTGGCCTCATAACCATTCATCACCGGCATCTGAACATCCATCAGAATCAACTGATAATACCCAGGTTCCGACGCCTTCAGCATATCCACAGCAATCTGACCGTTCCCGGCAATTTCAATGGCAAAGCCCGCTTCCTCCAAAATCGCCACGGCAATCTCTTGATTCAGCTCATTGTCCTCCGCCAAAAGAATCCGGCCAGTGTGATGGGGTTTCGGTTCCGTTCCGCCGCCTGTTTCGCTGTTCTTCTCCGTATTTACAATGGAGTGCAGACAGCTTCGCAGCTCAGAGAGGAAGAGCGGCTTGCTGCAAAACGCCGTCACGCCTGCTTCCTTGGCCTCCTCTTCAATGTCAGACCAATCGTAGGCCGTCAGCACGATGATGGGAACGTCCTCGCTCATCTCCTTCCGGATGCGCCGGGCAATCTCCACGCCGTTCATGTCTGGAAGCAGCCAGTCAATGATGTACACGCAGTAATTGTCGTTCCGCATGACCGCCTGCCGGGTACGCAATACGGCCTCCTTTCCAGAGAGGGTCCACTCTGCCCGCAGGCCGATCTGCTGGAGCATAAAGGTCACGCTGTCGCAGGTGTTGAAGTCGTCGTCCACCACCAGCGCCCGGCAATTCTTCAATTCCGGAATGGCCAAGGGTTCCTTTGGGTTGGCATGGAGGCGGAAGGTAAAGGAAACCGTGAACTCCGTGCCTACGCCCTGCTCGCTCTTCACCTCAATGGACCCATTCATCATGTCCACGATGTTTTTCGTGATTGCCATACCAAGGCCGGTGCCCTGGATGCCGCTGATCGTGTAATTCCTCTCCCGCTCGAAGGGCTCGAAAATGTGGGAGACAAACTCCTCGCTCATGCCGATGCCGGTATCCTTCACGCAGAAGACGAAATTCCCGTAGCCCGCAGGAGCTCCCGCCTTTTCCGCCACCCGTACGCTGACGATCCCCCCGGCCCGGGTATACTTCACGGCGTTGCTCAGCAGGTTCAGCAGTACTTGATTCAGACGCAGCTTGTCGCAGTAGATTTCTTCGTCCAACACGTCTACCGCGTCGATGTAAAGCTCCAACTGCTTGGCGTGGATATCCGCCTGGACGATATTCCGCAGGCCGTGAAGGATATCCGGCAAGCTGCATGGGGATTCCTCCAGGTGCATTTTTCCGCTCTCGATGCGGCTCATGTCCAGGATGTCGTTGATAAGGCTCAGCAGGTGATTCCCAGAGGTCATGATCTTTTTCAGGTACTCCTCTACCTGCTCTTTCCGGTCGATATGGGTCAGCGCCAAGGCCGTGAAGCCTACAATGGCGTTCATAGGCGTACGGATATCGTGGGACATGTTGGAGAGGAAGGTAGTCTTCGCTTTGCTGGCCTGGTTCGCCTGGAGCAGAGCATCCTCCAGCATACTCTTTTTCTCCATTTCGCCCCGAATCTCATCATCCACGCTCCGCAGGCCCAAAACGATGGTATGCTTTCCATCCCACATGCCTGCCCGGACGATTTTCATTTGGTAATACTTCATCTCGTCATTCCGCAAAAGACGGTAATTGACGTAGCACATTTTCTTTTCCAGCAGTTCTTCTTTCAGCCGCTCCCGGCAGGCGGCCTGACGCATCATCTCCTGGTCTTCGCTGTAAACATGCTTCTCTGAGTAGAGGGCAATGCACTCGTCAAAAGAGTGTCCATTGCAGAAGATATCACTCAGGAGGGCTCTTTTCGCCTCGCTGATCTGGAGAAGGTATCCCTGGTTTGTATCCAGATCGAAGAAGCTCACCAGCTCATAATCAATCGTCAGCGCCTGGACCAGCTCTATCTGCTGCCGCTCAGCCTCCATGCGCTCCTGGGTCTCCCGCCGCTTTTGGGCTGTGTAGTCCAAAAGGAAGCGCTGGTAGAAAAGCTCGCCGTTTTCCCGAATGAGCTTCACGTTTCCCATCACGTGGAGGATCTCGCCGTCCCCATGGCGGACGCGGTACTCAATGCTGACGCTGTCTCCCTCCTTGGAGAGTCCCCGGATCGCCTCCCGCAAACGGAGCTTATCCTCCTCCAGCACGGATTCCGCCACCATGTCAAAGCCGTCCGCCATCAAAGCCTCCGCCGACTTGTAGCCCAGGATACTCAACGCAGCCCGGTTGATGCTGAGAATACGGGAGCCGTCCAGCGTATGGCAGATGATGCCGCAGTCCATGGTGGTAAACATCATTTCCAAGGTGTGGTTCTTCTGAACCAGCTCCTGCTCATAGGCCCGCTCCTGCGTGACGTCGATGCCTACGCCTACGGTGCCCATCACGCTGCCATCCAGATCATACAGGGGAGATTTATAGGTCGTCATCAGCCGCATTCCCTCGCCGGTCTTCACGACCTCATCGGAAACAGCGGTCTTTTTCGTCTCCATAACAACGCGCTCGGACTCGATACAGGCAGGATCATCATACTCCACATCCCAGATGTAGGCATGACGCTGGCCCTCCACCTGCTGCTTAGCCTTGTTGACCGTCTTGCAGAAGCTGTCGTTGACCTTTTCGTGGACGCCGTCCTTGTCCTTGTACCAAATCAGGTTGGGAATGCTGTTGATAGTGACCTCCAGGAAATGGCTGGTCTCCCAAAATTCCTTTTCTGTCCGGCAGGCCGCCTGCCATTTAGCGAAGCGGAAGCGCACTTCTTCCTCTGTCATAGGCAGGAGCCAGACATCCTTAATCGCCTCAAACCGGTCTTCCAGGCGCAGCGGCTGATCCCGTTCTGTCAGGAGAAGCAGTTCCGTCTTATCCCTCTTAGCGGCCAGCAGCGTCTCCAGCGCCTCTTCCGCATTTTGGCCGCTGAGGTCCGCCAGAATCACATCCGCCTGAGCGGTCAGGTCCCCGTCTGGCTGAGCGCTCTCCGAAAAAGAGTGGGTAAAATGCTCCAGCGGAGGCATCTCCTGAATAATTTCAAATACTTTGCTGTGTTCTCCCACTAAATAGAAATGAATATGGCAATGATACATATGTGATTCCTTCCCATTCCCTGCAAATTATTTGAACCGCATCTGCCGGCATATCTCCCTCCGCCAGTGCGCATATGTTAAACAATCCGATTCCATAATCGCCTGTATGCCCATGTTTATTTTAACAATTATCCTTCTTCCTGTCAACAATTTGGAGCACATCTCATCAACGGGCTTTCCGATTATTTTTCTACAGACAAAATAGGAATTGATGCGTCGAAACCCAGCTCTGTACGGCGGACTTGAATTGGCTGCGCCCATCCAGCATTTCCTTCACGCAAGCCATGCCGCCAGGGCAGACCTTCCAAAAGCATGGCCGTCTTCCTTTCGCTCTGCTTTACACAGTTACTGGCTAAACCTCTTCTCTCTGCAAAACCAGCTTGATGGCCCAGGGGGGAACGGGGGGCGTGTTATACTCGTCATCAACAAAGACAAAAGCCGCGTCGTAGTCC
>CAOJHG010000196.1 GCA_948435975.1 uncultured Oscillibacter sp.
CCCGGGCGCCGGTAGCGGGGTCCGGCTGTTCCTGGCCCACGTGGAGCTGTAAGGTTTCAAATTTGTAGCTGTTCATAATCAGTACCTCATTTCAAAATCGCAGTATTTTAACAGAAAAAAATCCGGAGAGCGCAGATTGCTCCCGGACAGTTCCATGACGCTTCTTCCCCTGTCAAAAGAGAAGGCAGACCGCAGGCGCACAGACACGCCCAGCCATAGACACTGCCCGGGAGTGCAGCATTCGCCCGCAGCGGAAATTGCTCCGAAGAAGCTCCTGAAAACGCACGCTCATCCTGGCTCACCCTCTCTCACGATTAACATATCAACTCAATAGGTTTAATAGGACTATAGCATAGGATTTTCCTTCTGTCAACTGTTTTTTCAAAAATTCCCTGATTTGCTGATATAAGGGAGAACATCAAAATAGGCTGAGCTGGTCTGTTTCGTGTCCCCGGCGTGAGGCGGCGGTGATGCGGCTCATGGAGTACAGCAGGCCCCGGTATGCACAGTAATCCTGAAAGACGTTCCACAGCGTCCGCACCTTGGGGCTGGCACAGAAATATCGGGTCCCATACCGCTGCTGGTAGCGTTCCGCCAGAGCCTGACCGGGAAAACGGGACTCCAATTGCTGATAAAAATATTCCCGCTGGCCCGTCCGGCAGGTCATGCCGATAGCGGGATAGACGAAGCGTGCCCCGGCATCCGCTGCCCGGTCCAGGATTGTGCGGATATTCTCCCGGCTGTCCTCCAGAAAGGGCAAAATAGGCATCATCAGAACGCCGGTGAACAGCCCCGCCTGACTGAGCTGCTCTACTGCCGCCAGCCGCCGGGAAGGGGAGGGCGCGTATGGCTCGATCTTAGCGGCAAGGGCGTCGTCACAAGTGGTAATGGTCAGCATACAAATGGCGGGCATAGTCCGGTTGATGGAAGTGAGGATGTCAATGTCCCGAACAATCAGGTCGCTTTTTGTAGCAATGGCGGTACCAAAGTCATACGCCTCCAGGAGCGTCAAGGAATGGCGGGTGAGCAGCAGCTCCTTCTCAAAAGGATTATAGGGATCGCTCATGGAGCCGGTATTCACCACACCGGGTTTTGCCTTGCGTTCCAGGTCGTCTCGGACAATGCGCAGAGCGTCCTTCTTGGCCTTCACCTGGTCGAACTGGCTGTTGTGATAGCAGTCGCTGCGGCTGTCGCAGTAGATGCAGCCGTGAGAGCAGCCCCGGTAGAGATTCATAACGTAATCTGTGCCGAACCATCTCGGGTCCTTGGTGCGGTTTACTATGGTTTTGGCAGGGATATATTCCATAGATGTCCTCCTGTCTGCGCCGGTATCAGACCCGCTGCTGGAGCCAGTTTCGGACGTTGCGGAAGGTGTAGGCCCAGTTGCAGCTTTCACAGGCGTCCTGGTACGTCATGCCAGTGAGGGGGTAGCAGAGTGGTTTTATAGATGCCGCTGTCTTGGCGGTAAAATAGCTGATGATGAGGTTTGAGACGGTCATGGACAGAATTCCCCGGAGTCCTATCGGGAAATAGCCCGCGTGGTGGAAGGCAGCCAAAAGGATGTTGTGCATCAGGTAGATTGGAAGACAGAGGGGAACGATGGGAACGATGCGGAAGAGGCAGGCAGGCGGCTTGGCGTTCTGCTTGAAAATAAGGAACAGGCAGGCCGCCAGCAGGACCATGAACCCGGCGCTTTGGCTTTGGAAGGTGGAGGTATATTCGCCGTTCTGCATTGTCAGGACATGGGTGCCCGCAGTAATGACGGCCCACAGCGCGGCGGCGGATGGAATCAGCACACGGTTGGGGATGGTGCGCTTCAAATTGCCGAGATAGTAGCCAAGAAGGAAGGTGCAGAGATGGCCGCTGTAGATTTTCAGCTTGCTTATAAGGTCGAAGGCAACCAGCTTGTCGAACCGGTCAGGCAGCAGGGCGGTGAGCATAGTTTGGACTGTCACAAGGCCAATCAAAGCGAGAAGGTAGCGGTGTCCATCCCGGTCCAGGGAGTGCAGTGCGCCGTAAAGGAACGGGGACAGGACATACAGCGCAATTATTAAATACATGTACCAGAGGTGGACGGCGATGGGGTCATGAAAGGACTTTACCATCAAAGAAAGGAAAGCACGGGGCGTTAGGTTCTCCTGAGCCAGCAGGGTCCGAATTGCGGCAATGGCAGTCCAGCAGACCAGAGGAACGGCCATACGGGGCAGGCGCTTCCGCAGCAGAAAAGAGACGTCCGCCGTTTTTCCGCTGGAGAGAAGGAGATAGCCGGACATCATCAGGAACAGCGGTACGGCGGTAAAGGCGAAGCTGATGCAGACGTTAAGCAAGTCCCAGCGGAAGTCGAGGGTGTCTCGCAGGCGTTCTGCGGAGGTGTGCATGAAAATGACGCAGAAGGTGGCAATCACCCGCAGATAGTCAAAATAGTCCACATGGGCTTTGGGGGAAAAGTTCGGCATGGCAGATTACCTCAAACGCTGAAAGTTTTCAGAAAATTCTGGCTGTTTATTAGAATTGTCTAACAATAAAAGGAAGATGAAGGCGGCGGTTTTGAACCATGCAACGTTCATGCGCACGCCTCTTCCAAGCTCAGTATACCATAGATTTCCCAGACAGAACAGGAAAATTTTATCGCCCCTTTGAATAGTGCGCTCCAGGGCAGGACCAGGCGGCATAGGGAGCGCTGATTTTTCTCTTTACAAATGTCCATTCCTGTGCTATATTTTAGGCGCGGTCCCGCAAGACGGTGTCCGGGACCCAAGCGGACGGTATTCCATGTGATTGGAAACTGTACCGGCATAGAAGGTTTCCTGAATTTCTCACAGCTCCCACGGAAGCGAAGCGTGCGTCACCTGACCAGGAAAGGCAGGGAGATAGCATGAAAATCGGATTTGTTGGAGCAGGAAAGGCTGGCTTTTCCCTCGGAAGATTTTTTGCTGAGGGAGGCGTCCCGGTGACCGGATATTACAGCCGGCATCCAGGCTCCGCCAAAGAAGCGGCTCAGTTTACACATTCCCGTTTTTACGACGCGCTGGACGAGTTGGCAAGAGACAGTGACGCGCTGCTGCTGACGGTTCCGGACGGAGCAATCACGCCGGTTTATCAAGAGCTGGCGCGGTATGAGATATCAGGAAAGCAAATATGCCATTGCAGCGGCGCAATGACGGCCGGAGAGGCGTTCCCAGAGATTGACCAGACCGGCGCACATGGATATTCGATTCATCCGCTTTTCCCCTTCAGTGACAAACTGGAGTGCTACAGGGAATTGCCGGGTGCTTTTTTTTGCATTGAGGGCGGCGGACCCCATTTGGCGGACTGGCAGACAATGCTCCAGGCTTTGGGGACGGAGGTCCGGATACTGCCGCCGGGAACCAAGGCCCGCTACCACGCCGCATGTGCCATAGCCAGCAATCTGGTCTGTGCGCTGGTGCAGGAGAGTTTGGATTTGCTGGAGACCTGCGGCTTTTCCACGGATGCGGCTCTGCGGGCGTTGACCCCGCTTATCCGAAGCAACACAGCCCACATTCTGGAGCAGGGCCCCGCCCAGGCGCTTACGGGTCCGGCGGAACGGGGAGACGCGGTTACGATCGCAAAGCACCTGGCCAGCCTGCCCAGCGGGGAGGAACGGACGATGTACCGGGCCGTTTCCCGGAAGCTGGCGGGCATGGCGGCACGGAAGCATCCAGATAGGGACTGCGCAGCTTTGGACACACTTTTGAAGGAAGGTAAAGAAGCATGAAAAAGAATACCATCTCGACTCTGACGGCGATGAAGGCCAACGGAGAGAAGATATCCCAGCTCACCGCCTATGATTACTCCACCGCCCGCCTGGTAGACACTGCGGGAATCAACACGGTCCTGGTAGGGGACAGCCTGGGCATGACCATGCAGGGATATGAGGACACCCTGCCCGTCACTATGGAGGAAATGATCGTCTATGGACGCAGTGTGGGCCGGGCCTGCAAGGACGCTTTCGTTATTCTTGACATGCCCTTTATGAGCTACCAGGCTTCCGCAGAGCAGGCTGTGGAGAACGCGGGACGGCTGATGAAGGAATGCCGGGCTAACGCGGTGAAGCTGGAAGGAGGAAAGGCGGTCTGCCCCCAGATTGCGGCGGTCACGGCCTGCGGCATCCCCGTCTGTGCCCACATCGGCATGACGCCCCAATCCGTAAACAGCTTTGGCGGCTTCAAGGTTCAGGGCCGGGGAGAGGCGCAGGCCCGCCGGGTGCTGGAGGACGCGCTTGCCGTGGAGGCCGCCGGGGCATTCATGGTGGTTCTGGAGTGTGTGCCCCCGAAGCTGGCGGCGCTGATTACGAAGAAAACGGGCATGATTACCATTGGTATTGGCGCAGGCGCGGGCTGTGATGGTCAGGTGTTGGTCTATCAGGACTTACTGGGCATGTCCGGAGAGTTCGTGCCCAAATTCGTGAAGCGCTTTGCGGAAATCGGCGAGGCTATGGAGACGGCGTTCCGTACATATGACAGTGAGGTCAAGAGCGGGGCTTTCCCAGCGGCGGCGCAGACCTATGCGAAGAGCGACTGTACAGACGAATTTCTTGCCCATTTGGATGAGGAGTATTAAGGAGGCAGAACGATGATTATTGCAAAAACGGTTCAGGAAGTGCGGACGCAGATAGCGCGGTGGAGGCGGGAGGGCTTTACCATAGGACTGGTGCCGACCATGGGCTATCTTCACGAGGGCCACGCCAGCTTGGTGGACAAGGCCCGGGCAATGTGCGGTAAGGTGGTGGTCTCTGATTTCGTGAACCCCACTCAGTTTGGCCCCAACGAGGACCTGGAGGCGTATCCCAGGGACTTTGACCGGGACTGTGCGCTGCTGGAGGAACACGGCTGCGACATGGTGTTTTACCCTTCTGTAGAGGAGATGTATGCACCGGGAGCGGCAGCCTATGTGGAAATCCTGTCTGACATGCCGAAACAGCTCTGCGGCAAAACCAGGCCCATTCATTTCCGGGGCGTATGCACTGTGGTATCGAAGCTGTTCAATATTGTTCAGCCTGACGCCGCCTTTTTTGGTCAGAAGGACGCCCAGCAGCTTGCAATTATCCGGCGGATGGTGCGGGATTTGTCCTATG
>CAOJHG010000197.1 GCA_948435975.1 uncultured Oscillibacter sp.
GCGACCTCCTTTATCACCGGCCAGACCATCGCGGTGGATGGCGGCGTGACGGTGGCGTTCTAAAAAATCAGCGTACACTCCATTTTCAAGAAAGAAGGATTGCTATATGGTCACTGTTTCCAAGGACTGCCCCAGCAATGACGTCTGCCTGCGGGACGGAAAAGGCACCGTCAACGTCAAGGACCTCACCGACAAGGAGGGCCTCTATGGTCATGGCCGTCTTTTCGCCCATGTCACCATTGAACCCGGCCACTCCATCGGCGACCACCCCCACGTGAACGAGACGGAGTTCTATTACATCATCAAGGGCGAGGGAGTCTTTAACGACAACGGCACTGAAGTGATTGTCCATGCCGGAGATATCTGCGCGACCGGCTTCGGCGAGGTCCACGGCATTGAGAACAAATCCTCTGAAATGCTGGAACTGATCGCCCTGATTGTGCTGGAGTAACAGAAGAGACCCCACGCCTCAAAAAGCCGCGGAGATTTGCCCAGACAGCAAGTCTCCGCAGCTTTTTTGTGAGCGCTTCAAGGGTCCTCCGGCTGTTCCGCGCCTCAATATTTCCGGCTGAGCATCCAGTAAAAAAGGACTCCCGTGAAATACTGAACCAGCAGCCAGCCTGCCAGTCCCAGCACCAGCCAGTTCTCTACCGTGATAATTTCCAGCGCACTGAAAAGCGACAGCATAAACAAAACAACGCAGGTGATTACAAGGTTGAAGATATACGCATACCGGCCAGACTTGTTGCGCAGCATCTCCTTCCGCTCGTCCTGGAGGTCAATCTGCTCCTGCTCCAAGCGGGCCTGATACGCAGCGACATTCTGGGGACGGGTCCACTTGTAGTATTTCATCAGCATCATAACGCCAGGAACGCCCAAGGCCCCCGCCAGGCCGCATAAAAAGCTCCCCAGCATATGTTCTTCCACCAGCCCGCCAATCAAACATGCCACACTTACGGCAGTAAAGAGCACACCTGTCCAAAGGTCACTTTTTTTCATGAGAATCGCTCCTTTCATAAATAAAAACCTCCTCAATCGTCAAGCCGAAAAAGCCGGCAATGGTAAAGGCCAGTTCCAGAGACGGACTGTAGCGCCCGTTCTCAATTGAGCTGACGGTCTGGCGAGATACCCGAATGGCTCGGGCAAACTCCTCCTGCCGCAGTCCCTGTTCCTTCCGAAGCTGTTCAACGCGGTTTTTCATATATCCCTCCGTTTTCGTAAAGGAACCTTTACGCAAAATCGCGGCCGCAGAACATTTTGTAAAGCTTCCTTTACGTACAATGTAGCATAACTCGCCATTGATGTCAAGGTTCTTTTACATCTGTTGCAAAATTTTTTTTGCCGTAGTATGATAATATTTGCTGTGCACTGGCCTTTAAGCGCCGCAGAGTCTGACGGAACCGCCGGGATGCACAGTGCGCGAAAGCTCTTTTCTTCTTTTGCGAAAACGTGACCCGTTGGAGGCATTTTATGAAACGAATTCTGACTTTGCTGATTTGCCTGGGGATACTCAGCGGATGTGCACCGGACCTGCCTGATGAAACGACAGACCGCCTGCAAGTAGTAGCCGCCATCTTTCCCGCTTACGACTTCGCCCGCGCCGCCGCTGGAGACCTGGCAGATGTGACGCTGCTGCTGCCTCCTGGAGCCGAGAGCCATTCTTACGAGCCTTCTCCGGCAGATATTTTGCGTGTGCAGCGGTGTGACCTGTTCCTCTATCTGGGCGGGGAATCTGACACCTGGGTAGATACGATCCTCTCTGCCGCCGGGATGGAAGGAACGGCGATGCGAATGGTGGACTGCGTGGATTTGCTGGAGGAGGAGACCGTTGAGGGGATGCAGTCCGGACCGGGGCACGATCACGAGCATGAAGAGGCGCATGAAAGCCACAATCACGGCCTTGGGGAAGTGACAGGCATGGATGAACACATCTGGACCGACCCGGAAAACGCCGCTGCCGTCACGGAGGCCGTTGGGGAAGCTCTGGCGGCGCTGGACCCAGAGAATGGAAACGCTTATCGTGCTTCTGCTGGAGAGTACGCGGAACAACTCCGGCAATTAGACCAAAAATTCACCGCCTTTTTCGACGGCCTGCCCAAACGGACGATGGTCTTTGGAGACCGGTTCCCCCTGCGGTATTTTGCGGAAGCATACAATGTGGACTACTATGCGGCCTTTCCCGGCTGCGGCGCCCAAACGGAACCGTCAGCGGCTACCGTGGCCTTTTTGACGAGGAAGCTCCAGGAGGAGGGCCTGCCTGTGGTGTGGTATATTGAGTTCTCCAACCATCTTGTAGCCGACAGCATCGCGGAAGCCGCCGGGGTGGATGCTGTGATGTTCCACACCTGCCACAGCGTCTCCAAAGCGGACCTGGAAGCTGGCGCCACCTATCTTTCCATCATGGAGGAAAATCTGCGGACCCTGGAGGCCGTGCTTTCCTGAACAGGCGCAGAAACGCCGCCGCCCGGGCATATCCCGCATGGGCGGCGGCGAAATTTTATTCAGGAAATCTTACAGCCCCATGGATTCCATCTCCTGGGCGATTTGGCTCTCGCTGGCGCGCATGGCAAGAATCGTCTTCTCCATCAGGGCGTCCAGCTCCCAGCCAAGGCGTTCGGCCCCCTGCTTGATAACATCCCTGGAGCACCCGGCGGCGAATTTCTTATCCTTGAATTTCTTCTTCAAAGAGGAAACCTCCATGTCGCTGACCGACTTGCTGGGGCGCATCCGGGCGGCGGCTCCAATCAGGCCCGTCAGCTCGTCGGCGGCAAAGAGGACCTTCTCCATCTCGTGGACAGGCTCCACATCCACGCAGATGCCGTAACCGTGGCTGCAAACCGCACGGACCAGGTCCTCTCCGCATCCGATTTCCGCCAGAAGCTCGGGGGCCTTTTTGCAATGCTCCTCAGGCCACCGCTCAAAGTCGATGTCGTGCAGCAGGCCAACGACCGCCCAGAACTCCGCCTCTCCGCCGAAGCCCAGCTCCTGTGCATACCAACGCATAACAGCTTCTACGGTAAGGGCGTGCTGGATATGGAAGGGCTCGCTGTTGTACTTCCGCAGCAGGGCCAGGGCGGTTTCTCTGTCAGGGTAAGCTCTCATGTCAATCGCGCTCCTTTATATTTGTCATTTCATATCCGGTTCCGGGTCGCCCTCCAAGGTCACAAAGTAGTCATAGAAGGGCATCAGGAACCGGTATCCATCTTTCAGGCGGTCCACAAGGTCCCGGGAGAACAGCTCCTCCGTCAGCTTGTCCGCGTGAACGATGGAAAAGGACTTCATGCGGTACCACGGCTCCAGCAGCGGTTCCGGCGGGGTGAACCGGGGACGCTTGTAGTTCTCCGCGTCCAGCACAAATTCCGTTTGTCCGTTGAGTCTGCGGGTGAGTTCCGCCATAGCTTCGGGGTCCCGGCTGATGCGTGCGCGGAGCTTTGCCATCGTTCCGGCTTTGGCCAGGTAATACCCCATACCGTAGGTCCAGCCGTCGGGCATCAGCTCAAACCAGAAGGCAGGGCGGGCGGACCACTGCTCGGAGGGCTGCTCAACGGTAAACCACAGGCTCTCCTTATATGGTCCCCGGCCATGGAGACGGCGGGCGTCCCGGTAGATGCGGGTCACTTTGCGGATAAGGCCGTAATCGGGCCGCAGCTCCTGCATAAACGCATGGATTTCGTCTCCCAGCGCCGCCATTGGCTGATAGAAGTGGGTCAGGTACGCCTCCTTGTGGTCCTCAAACCAGGTGCGCTCATTGTTGAAGCGGATACCCCACATAAAGTCCACTGTCTCGTTACTGAATCCGGAAAACACACCGTTCCTCCCCTCTGCCATCAAAATCGGGAAGAGTATACCACAATTCGCGGGAGAGGGCAAGATTTTTTACGCTTCATATTTGATTTCTAAGAGGGCTGGTATTTTCTCTATATCTGCTCTCTGATTTTAAGTATGGCCTCACATGGGCACAATAGTCCCAACAAGGCGTTTTCTATTGATAACCTCTTGTTGGGTGAAGCCTATGGAAATAAAAAGACTGCGTGATTTGCGGGAGGACCATGATCTGACCCAGCAGAAGGTAGCCGACCATCTGAATATGTACCGCAGCGTGTACCGCCGGTATGAGGCTGGCATACGTGAAACGCCGGCTTGGGTGGTAGTGAAGCTGGCGGACCTTTACAACGTCAGCACGGACTATCTGCTGGGCCGCACCGACAACCCTGCCCCGCCTGTGCCCCCGAAACGGCGATGAGACGGCTGGCAGTTTTCGCCGGTTCCTTTTCTGCGGGTATTTTCCTGGCTCAATATCTGTGTCCGGACACATGGCTGCTGCCGGGAGCCTTTCTCTTCTTCATCCTGGCCCTGGTATGCCTGATGCTGCCCCGGCGGCTCGCAAAGCGGGCAGTGGTCATAGGCGCGGCGCTGAGTCTGAGCCTGGGGTACAACTGGCTGTACCTCCGTCAAGTCCAGCGGCCCGCCGGGGCTTTGGCAGGCACGGAGCGCACGGTCATGGCCACTCTCTGCGGCTATGCTGAGGAGAGCGTTTACGGCGCACGGGTGACAGTCCGTATTGACGGTGTGCCGGGGAAGGCCGTCTGCTATGGCGAGGATTCTCTGCTGGACCTGGAGCCAGGACAAACCATCACCGGCCCTGTTCAGCTCCGAAGCGCCGGGCAGATTCGGGACGAGGATATCACGACGTTCACTTCCAAGGGCGTGTTTCTCCTGGCCTTCAGCCGGGGGACGTTCACAGTGGAGGCGGGCAGTATGGGGGCTTTCCAGTGGCTTCCCGTGCGGCTGGCCAGGAGGGTGCAGGACCAGCTTGCCTCGCTGTTTGAGGCAGATACCGCCGGGTTCCTCTCCGCTCTTCTTACTGGAGACCGTCTGGATCTGTCAGAGGAAGCGGAAATCGCCCTGACCGAAGCGGGATTGTTTCATATCATGGCGGTATCTGGTATGCACTGCGGCATTTTAATGGGCCTTGTATCCGCCGTTACAGGAAAGAGGAGCCGTCTGGCCGCGGGCGTGACG
>CAOJHG010000198.1 GCA_948435975.1 uncultured Oscillibacter sp.
ATCTCTTGAGGCTTTGTGGAGCCAGAGAGACCTACAAAGGTATAGCAGGGCAAAGGCGGCATATGGAAATAAATCCCTGTAGACTTCTAAGAAACACAGTATAATTTAATTGCTCTGAATCACAAAATAAAGGAGGATGCCTTATGGAAAAGAAATCCAAAAAGAAATATAGCTGTCTTACACAAGCCATTCTCATGCCTGACGGCAGCCGGAACTGGACGAAAAAGTTATGAAGGTGCAGATTATTGTCAAAACTGGAGCAGATGTTTGCAGCGAGAAAACCTTTGCTTACTTCTCCTAGATGAAGATAAAAAGAAAAATTCCCTCAAAGCCTTGCGGCTCTAAGGGAATTCTTTGGTGGACGATACAGGACTCGAACCTGTGACCCCCTGCACGTCAAGCAGGTGCTCTAGCCAGCTGAGCTAATCGTCCAAAACGGAACAAATATAAGATACACGATGCTGCTGGATTTGTCAAGCCCTTTCTTGCGTTTTTCTGAAATTTCTGCTATACTGCCTCCAAATCATCAAAAGGAGCTGGTCAATATGCGTCCAACCGCGCTGGTTACTGGAGCGTCCCGAGGCATTGGCCGGGCCATCGCCGGGATTCTGGCGCAAAAAGGCTGGCCCGTCTGCATCAATTATCTGGAACACCACGATGCCGCCAAAGACCTGGCACGCCGTCTCCAGGACCAGGGCCGGGAAGCCATGATATACCAGGCGGATGTTGCGGACGAAAAAGCCGTAGCCGCCATGGTCCAAAGCGTTCAGGAGACCTTAGGCCCTGTGGAGCTGCTGGTGAACAATGCCGGAATTTCCCATCAGGGCCTGTTCCAAGATACCGAAAGCGCCCTCTGGAACCGCATTCTTGCCGTGAACCTCACCGGGGCCAGAAACGCTGTGCAAGCCGTCCTGCCCCACATGCTGGAGGAAAAACGGGGCTGCATCGTCAATATCTCCTCAATCTGGGGACTCCGGGGCGCAAGCTGTGAGGTCGCCTACGCCTGCTCCAAAGCTGCGCTCATCGGCCTCACCCGCTCCCTGGCAATGGAATTAGCGCCCTCGGGCATTCGGGTGAACTGCGTGGCTCCCGGCTGCATTGAGACCGACATGGTCCGCGTTCTGGGGGAGGAAACACAGGCGGCGCTGGTAGAGGAAACCCCCCTGGGACGCCTGGGAACGCCGGAGGACATTGCCCATGCGGTTTCCTTTTTCGCCTCGGAGAAAGCGTCCTTCCTCACAGGGCAGGTTCTGACTGTAGATGGCGGATTTATCGGATAGATTTCAAAAAATAGAATAAGCCTGGATAGGGTTTGGCACTATTTTACAAAGAGTGCTAATATTCACAAAATGTTCATGAACTCCCAGCGCCGGGGATGGTATCATGCCAATAGGGTGGCACTCCACAGCGGAGCGCAGCCCAAGGAAGAAAAAGGAGTGATTGACATGTTTGGTAAAACGACTCCCTTGGCTCCCAGCGAAGATTACTTGTATGCTTTGTATGATAACTTTGCCCATAATCTCCTCCACCACTCCGGCAGGCCCCTCCCCAATTTCCGGGCGGATATTGTGGATGAGGGCGATGCCTATGTTCTGGAGGCAGACCTCCCAGGCTTTAAGAAGGATCAAATCAAGCTGGAGCTGAAAGACCATACTCTGACGCTCAGCGCTGTCCGTCCCGCTGAGAGCCGGGGCCGCGGCATTTATGTGCTTCAGGAGCGGAGGATGGACTCCTTCAGCCGGTCCTTCGAAATCAGCGGCACGGACGAGGAGAAAATCAGCGCCGCACTTGAGGACGGCGTCCTGCGGGTGACAATGCCTAAGCTCCAGCCCACCGGAACCGGCCGCCAGATCGCCATCCTGTAAATCTTCCATACATGACCTGAGCCAAGGGAACAAGGCCGCCTGTCAGACACAGCTTCTGGCAGGCGGCCCTTTCTATACTTCAAAGTGTCCAAGAAGATTCTTCCCTACTGCCCTGGCAGGGGCGGCGCACGTAAAATCACCCGGCCAAAGCAGGCCAGACTTCGCCCGCTTCCGGCGGAAAGAACGACGTCCGCGTCGGCCCTGGCACGGTTCAGGGAAAAGAGGTATACGATTCCTGCTGGGTCCTTGTAATACTGCTTGCAGAGAATATCCCCATCTACGCAGAAAATGCCCACGTCTCCTACTTTCAGAGGGTCCCGGTTTACATAGACGACGGAACCATCCGCAATATAGGGAACCATGGAGTCTCCCTGGATGCGCACGGCAAATTCCGCCCCTGGAGGCACGCCGTCTTCTACAGGGATGTAATCGAAGTCCTCTCCGAAAGCTGGAGCCGCATAACCCGCTGCCGCAGGGCTGCGGTACAGGGGGATTACCCGGGGTTCCGCCGGTCCGCTGGAGGTTTCCGCTTCATCCTGGCAGGCCCGCAGAGCGCCGATCATGGAGCGCACCGTTTCCCGCCCCAGGTGGGACAGCTCCCGGTAGTCCTCCAGCAGCTTCCGTTCGCTTTGGGCGAGGACCTTTCCGCCGCCTATGAAGCTGTCCTGGAAGAGCGTGTTTGGGTCGGTCTCCAGGCAGTCGAAGAGGCGGAGCATGATTTCCCGTTTGGGGAAGCTGACGTCGTTTTCGTAGTTGCTGATGGCGGATGGGGAGATTCCCAACTGAGCAGCCAGGGCGTCCCGAGAGATGCCCAGCTCTTCCCTGCGGACCCGGATGCGCTCTCCAAAGGTCATAGCAGCCACTTCCTTTTCTCATTTTTCCAGGGGATTACGGGACAAAGAGCGTGTGTTCCGTTTTTCCTATCATAGCGGATTTTCCAGCCAGTGTCAACCAAATTTACAAGAATCTTGTGAAAACCTCTTGACACAACAAGTTTATTGTGCTATCTTAATATTGTTGACAAGATTCTTGTGAGTTTGTATTCTGCTCGGGAAGAAAAGGAAGAAGTGCCAAGATAGTGGATACCTTAGCACTTCTTCCATGGTGGGGGAAGGTGGATTCGAACCACCGAAGTCGAAGACAACAGATTTACAGTCTGCCCCATTTGACCGCTCTGGAATTCCCCCATATGAAGTTTTTGGAGCTGGTGGACGGACTCGAACCCCCGGCCTGCTGATTACAAATCAGCTGCTCTACCAACTGAGCTACACCAGCAGTTCCAACAGCAGTGTTTATTTTAGCAGACCCTTCCCATTTTGTCAACAACTATTTTTTCTTTTTTTATTTTTTGTGCCTGGTCCGCTTTTGGTTCCTTGATAAGCTGGGAACTCTCCGCGGATTGGAGCCTCATAGAAGGAGGAATGTTTGATGTCCAGACCAGCACTGCGCATCCGCCGTTTGGAACGGTGGGTTCTGCGCTGTACGCTCTGCGGGCGGGAAATCGTGGAAGGAGAGGAATACTGGGCCTGCAACGGAAACCGGGTTTGTACGGAGTGCCTGCCAGAGTTTGCCCGGCAGGAGCTGGCCCCCTATCAAGAGCTTCGGGGAAAGGAATTGGAGCTATGACGCTTTTGGAAATGTCCATAACATATCTGGACAGCGCGGCGGCGATTCATGGCCGGATTGCAGAGCTGCGGGCGGCGGTGAAGCGAACGGAGGACCCGGACACGGCCTTTCGCCTCCAGTGCCGCATTGACGCGCTGATGCCCCTGTGGAGGGAAAACCGGGAACTGGCGGCGCTGACGGCACACTACTATGATAGGAGTTACCATAAGCATGAGAAATACACGCTTTGACACCCGTTCCAGCGAGTGGATCGGAGATATGACGGTCTGGCTGCGGGAGAACGCCCCGGACAATGCCGAGCAAATGGACCGCCTCCGAAGGAATCTGCGCCAGGCCAGAATCCAGGAATTGACGCCCCGCCAGCAGGAATTGCTGTCAATGTACTTTGACCAGGGAATGACGGTTCCTCAGATTGCCCGGGAACTGGGCGTGAACCGGTCCACGGTTTCCCGGACACTGAGGAGGGCGAAGGAGCGGCTTTACCGGTGCCTGCGGTACGCTTTGTAATAATTTGGAACAGAACGGGGAAAGACGGCGGATAATTCGGTACTTTCGCACAGGGCTTTCCTCTTGCGGTTTTCGCAGGAAGTGAGTATAATCATAGCCAGTTTGCCAAGGTGTCCGGCCTCTCTGATGGGGTGGGGAATGTGCAATGCGTGGAGCATGGCTCCGGGAGGAACGCGATATGATCTATAAGTCTCTGCATAATCCGATGCTGCGGTTAGTGGCCGCTGTTGCGGGAGAGTTTCTGGTGACCCTGGCGCTGAACTTGTTCATTGTGCCGCTGAACCTGTATACGGGGGGGCTCATGGGCGTCTGCCAATTGATTCGGACCCTGCTGCAAGATTATGGCGGCGTCAATTTCGGCGGGCAGGATATCGCCGGCGTGCTGTACTTCTTGTTTAATATTCCGATCCTGCTGGCGGCTTACAAATCCCTGGGGCGGAATTTCGTGGCGAAGACCATGATTTGTACGGTGGCGTATTCCTTTTTCTACAGCGTGATTCCAACGCCTTCGACTCCGATTGTGGATGATTATTTGACGGCCTGTCTGCTGGGCGGCATTCTGGTCGGCGTTGGCAGCGGAATCGTATTGACCTGCGGCAGCAGCGGCGGCGGGCTGGATATTGTGGGGCTTTGTTTGAGCAAGCGGGGCAGCAGCTTTACGGTGGGGAAGTTCTCCCTGACCTTCAATGCGTTTTTGTATGCGGCCTGCCTGATCCTGTTTGAGCCGGAAGTTGCGATTTATTCCGTGATCTATAACTTTTTTACGTCGATGGTGCTGGACCGGATGCACCAGCAGAATGTAAACGTACAGGCGCTGATTTTTACCAAATTAGGCGACGGCTCCGTAGCAAAGTTTGTGATGGAGAAGCTGGGCCGGGGCGTGACTTACTGGAACGGAACAGGCGCTTATACAAAGAAGGATATCCATGTCCTGATGGTGTGCCTGTCCAAGTACGAGATTGAAGAGCTGCTGCGGGCGGTGCATTCCATTGACCCCCATGCGTTCATTACTGTGCAGGAAC
>CAOJHG010000199.1 GCA_948435975.1 uncultured Oscillibacter sp.
TCTGGCCGGGGTCTCCCGTCAGACCATCAGCCAAATCGAGCGGGGGGACTACTCACCCTCCGTGACGCTGGCGCTGAAACTGGCGGCAATCTGCAAGGTGCGGGTAGAGGACATTTTTACGTATCAGGAGGAAACAGAAGATGAAAAAGAACAGTGAAAACCGGAAAGCCCTGCCGAAATTTCTGATAACATTGCTGGCTGCGGGAGGGTTCGGAGGCGTGATCGGCTTCTTTATCGGGCTGACAAATGTGTTTGGCCTGGACGCCGCTGGGCTCTCCGATGGAGTGAGCCGCGTCCTTCAAGCAGTTACGCCCTGGGGCTCCCTGGTGTGCGTCCTGCTCTTCGGAGGCGGGACCCTTTGGCTGTACCGCTCCGCTGCCCGAAAAACCGCCGTGTGGGACGGCGGGGATGAAAGCGACGCATCCCAGGAGGCAGAGAACCTTTTGAGTTGGGCAATGCTGCTGAGCGCCTTGCAGCTTCTGACGGCCCTGTTTTTCTTCGCGGCGGCGGTGCATTATGAGCTTCCCCGGGCAATGTATCACTTAGCTGTGATGCTGCTCTCCAGCGGAACGGTGATTTTCGCCCAACAGAAGATTGTGGACCTGACCAAGCGCATGAACCCGGAAAAGCGGGGCAGTGTTTACGACAAAAAGTTCCAAAAGAAGTGGCTGGAAAGCTGTGACGAGTCGGAACGGCAGCAGATGGGTCAGGCGGCGTACCACACATTCCTTGTGAGCAGCAAGTTTTGCTTATGGATGTGGGTGGCGCTGGTGATGCTGAATATGGTTTTCGGCTTTGGATTGATGCCCATTGCCGCAGTGCTGCTGGTTCTGGGCGTGATGCAGGGAAGCTATACGTTGGAGAGCATCCGCATTGCCAAAAAGAGCCAGATGAGACACGCAGAGGGAGAGTGAGCGCGTCCGCCTGTAGAATCCGCTTTCCCGGTTCAACAGAAAACGTCCTCTGCCGTCCAGACGTACACTGGTGACAGGGGGCGTTTTCCCATTTACTGTATGGTTCTCATACAAATGAAGCATAACACACGGTATATCCTCAAGGCGTGTCCTTCTCCCGCCGGAGCGACAGCAAAGCCCCGTTCAGCTCTGCGCCTGTAATGAGGACATTCGCCGTCATGTAAAGCCAGATCATCAGCACAATCACCGCGCCGATGGACCCATACAGAAGGGAATATTGGGCGATATTCTCCACATAGAGGGCGTAAAGCCAGCTAAGCACCATCCAGGCGGCAAGCGCAGCAATCGCGCCGGGCCAGATGCTTCTCCAGGGCTGGAAGGAGTCCTGCGCCAAGGCGTATAAAAAGAACAGGGCGAAATACCCTACCAGCGCCGCCGCCGGAAAGCGCAGTCTTGCCCAAAGGGACGCCGCCGCAAGAGGAAGCCGCAGATGAACGACGGCGTAAGTAAGGAGCCGCTCCCCCACGGTCATGAGCGCCAGCGTGAGAGCAATGGTGAGAATCAGCATGACAGTATACAGCAGGGTCTTCAGCCGGTGGAGTACAGCGCGGCGGGGCGGTCCCAGGTGATACGCCGTGCGGACAGAAATAATCAGCGCGTTGGCTGCCCGCATGGGAAACCAGATGGAAAAGAGCAGCCCGAACAGCATCAGCCGCAGATTGGAAGCCTCGTTGATGTGAAGGAGATACGCCCGGATGATGTCCACGATGTCCCGGGGCAGCAGTTCTCCCAGCGCCAGGAGGATGGCGGTCACGTTCAGGCGCAGCAGGCCCAGGAGCGCACTGATAAAGATCAAAAACGGGAAGAGGGAGAAGAGGAGGTAAAAGGCCAGCGCGGCGCTTTGGATACCCACATTATGGCGGAAATAGCGCTGGGCCAGAAGGTAGGGGAGGCGAAGCACTGGACATGCCTTCTTTCCTTGTGAAGTAGGGATTATGTTACCAGCTCCGGCGGGCAGAGTCTGACGAAGTGTGACGGTTCCCAAAAAATGTCCCGATCAATCCCACTTCTCCCAAATCTCCGGACAATAGCCTACGGTAGCCTCTCTGCCGTTGCGGACAATGGGCGTTCGAAAGAGCACCGGATTTTCCAGCAGTTTTTCTTCCTGGGCCGACGGAGAGATATACGGCATGTATAATTCCTCGTAGGCTCTGCTGCTTGTATTCAACAGACCCTCAAATCCGATTTTTTGCTTGACGGATTGATACTCTCTGGGGGATAATCCTTTTGAGGGAAGATCAATATATTGGAACTTGATGCGGCGCTCCTTAAACCACCGCTGGGCCTTTTTGGTGTCAAAGCATTTGGACGCGCCGAAAATCTGAATATTCATGGTCTGCCTCCTGTTCCAGAATATAGTTGAAAATAAAGGCGGGTGTTTTCTATGGACAAAATTGCGAAGCTGAAAAACTGGGTGGACGGGGCGCGGCGCATTGTTTTCTTTGGCGGCGCAGGCGTCAGCACCGAGTCTGGCATCCCGGATTTTCGCAGCACCGGCGGACTCTATCATCAGGAGTGGAAGTATCCGCCTGAGGTCATTTTAAGCCATACCTTCTATAAAAGCAACCCCGAAGAGTTTTTCCGCTTTTACCGCACGAAAATGCTGGCGCCTGACGCAAAGCCCAACGCCGCCCACCGGAAGCTGGCGGAGTGGGAGGCCCAGGGGAAGCTGGCTGCCGTGGTCACCCAGAACATTGACGGACTCCATCAGGCGGCGGGGAGCCGGACTGTCTACGAGCTTCATGGCAGCGTCCATCGGAACTACTGCGAAAAATGCCGGAAGTTCTACGGCCTGGACGCCGTCCTGAACAGCACCGGCGTGCCCCGCTGCGGCTGCGGCGGTATCATCAAGCCCGACGTGGTCCTTTATGAAGAGGGCTTGGACCCGGAGACTATGGAGAACGCTGTCCGGGCCATTGCGAAGTCGGACCTGCTGATAATCGGCGGCACATCCCTGAACGTCTACCCCGCCGCCGGATTGATCCGCTATTACCAGGGAGAACGGCTGGTACTCATCAACAAATCCGCCGTGGCCCAGGACCTGAACGCGGACCTGGTCATCACGGACCCCATTGGAGAGGTTTTGGCACAGACGTGACCCCGTCTGGACGGATGGAAAAACGGCGGCAGGCTGCTTGGATGGAAAATGCAGGCCAAATATCGGTTTTATGCAAAAAAATTATTTTCGGCCAGAATAATCTGGCGTTTTGCTGTTGAAAATGAAGGGCGAGAATGGTAAAATTGCATTATAGCCTGCGGCAGACCGTTTCCGTGTCTGTTGAACAGCAGAGACCCTAAAACTGCCGGCCATTCAGGAAAGGAGCCCCGCCATGATCTGGAAAGAAAATCGGGAAAACGCCTATTGTGAGATCACCCCCGGCATCCTGGCATTGAAAGAGCAGTGGGAAAAAAAGAACTATATCGACCCCCAGTTGTATAAGGACTACAACGTAAAGCGGGGCCTCCGTGACGAGGATGGCCGCGGCGTGCTGACGGGCCTGACCCGAGTGGCGGAGATTCAATCCTACAACGTGATCGCAGAACCCGGCGGGGAGCACATCACCCCTGCGGACGGCGTGCTTTACTACCGGGGCATCGACTGCCGGGAGCTGGTCCGGGGCTCTGCCAAGCGGGGCCGTTTTGCCTTTGAGGAAGCGGCCTACCTCCTGCTGTTCGGCGAACTGCCCACAAAGCAGCAGTTGAAGGATTTCTGTATCCAACTGGCGTCTTACCGGACCCTGCCGACAAACTTCTTCCGGGACGTTATTATGAAAACGCCTCCGAAGGACTTGATGAACACCATGCAGCGGGGCGTCCTTACCCTGTTCTGCCACGACGACAAGCCCAATGATACCAGTCTGGAGAACGTCCTCCGCCAAGGCCTCCAGTTGACAGCGAATATGCCGGTGCTGGCGATTTACGCATACCAGGCGTGGCGCTACAGCCAGGGGGAAAGCCTGTTCATCCATGTCCCGCAGCCAGAACTGTCTACCGCGGAGAATTTCCTCCGGCTCCTCCGGGAAGACCGCGCTTACACGAAACTGGAGGCCAGGACGCTGGATGTTGCCCTGGTTCTCCACGCGGACCACGGCGGCGGCAATAACTCTACATTCACAAACCATGTAGTCACCTCCTCCGGCACAGACACTTATTCTGCTATCGCGGCGGCTATGGCGTCCCTGAAGGGGCCCCGGCACGGCGGCGCAAACAGCAAGGTCATGGAGATGATGGAGGACATCAAGACCCATGTCCGGGACTGGAACGACGAAGGCTGCGTGGGGGATTACCTGACGAAGATTTTGGACAAAAAGGCCTTTGACGGCAGCGGCCTGATCTACGGACTGGGCCACGCGGTCTATACCCAGAGCGATCCCCGCTGCGAGGTCTTCCGGGAGTACGTCCACCTTTTAGCGGAGGAAAAGGGGCTGGAACGGGAGCTGACGCTGTACAACCATGTAGAACGGGTGGGCAAGGAGCTGTTGATGAAGCGGCGGAACAAGAGCGCCATTTCCACCAACATCGACTTCTACAGCGGCTTCGTCTATGAGATGCTGGGCCTGCCAATGGAGCTGTATACGCCCCTGTTCGCCGTGGCCCGTATCGCCGGCTGGAGCGCCCACCGGATGGAAGAGCTGTCTGTAGGCGGCAAGCTGATCCGGCCCCGTTACGAGTGCGTGGAGAAACAGCGTGGCTATACGCCTATGGAAAACCGGTAAATATCAAGAGCTCCGGGGGGCCTGCGCAGCTTCCCGGAGCTTTTACGGCCCGGGCCTGACGGCGGCGTAAGAGAAAATTAGAGAAAATTTTGGGGAAATTGAAAATTAAGGTTGACAAGGCGGCTGGTTCTGGCTATAATAATCAAGCAGTGTTAAAGCGCTGTTTCTTATGCGGCTGTGCTGGAACTGGTAGACAGGCCAGCTTGAGGTGCTGGTGTCGAATCGACGTGTGGGTTCAAGTCCCGTCAGCCGCACCACCGCCTTTTTAGGCGGAACACCATGCGCGAGTGGTGGAATTGGCAGACTCGCTAGATTCAGGTTCTAGTGT
>CAOJHG010000200.1 GCA_948435975.1 uncultured Oscillibacter sp.
CTGGAACTGCTGCATATTGAAAATATCGCGGTCATTGAGGAAGCGGATATCCAGGTTCACCCCGGCTTCAACGCCCTCACCGGCGAGACGGGCGCGGGCAAGTCCATCGTCATCGACGCCATGGGGGCCGTGCTGGGGGGCCGGACCTCCCGGGACTTGATCCGCACGGGCGCGGCAAAGGCTTTCGTCAGCGCAGAATTTTCCCATGTCCCGGCGGACCTGCCTGGGCTGGCAGAGAACGGCTTCACTCCGGACGAGGACGGAAACCTGCTGCTCCAGCGAGAGATTTCCGCGGAGGGGAAGAACGTTTGCCGTGTAAATGGCAGGCCCTTGACAGTGGCGCAGCTGCGGCAGATTGGCGCGGAACTGCTGAATATCCACGGTCAGCATGACGGCGCCCAGCTTTTGGACGAGGAGCAGCATGGGGCCTACCTGGACCGCTTTGGCCGGACGGAAGGGCCCCTGGAAGCATACCAGCAGGTCTACAGCCAGATGGCAAAGCTGCGGGCGGAAATGAACGCGCTGCAAATGGACGAGGCAGAGAAGGCCCGCCGAGTAGACAGCCTTCGCTTTCAGGTCGATGAGCTGGAGCGCGCAGAACTTCAGCCCGGCGAGGAAGAAGAGCTGACCCAGCGCCGGAACCTCCTGCGGAACGGATAAAAATATCTGTCAGCACTCTCCAGTGCATATTACTGTCTCTGCGGAGATTACGACGGAGACGGTGCGGTAAGTCAGATGCAAAGCGCCGCGAACGCCCTCTCCAGTGTGCGGGGATTGGACGAGAGCATTGGAGAGGTGTATCAGCGCCTGGAGTCTCTGCAAAGCGAGGCTTACGATCTGGCAGAGACTGTTCGAGACCTGCGGAGTGCTTTTGATTTCTCTCCAGAGGAACTGGACGCGGCAGAGAGCCGGGCGGATCAGCTATACCGGTTGAAGAAGAAATATGGCGCGACGGTAGAGGACATGCTGGACTATCTGGATCAGTGCCTGAAGGAGCTGGATGCCATTGAAACGGCAGACGATACATTGATTTTGCTGAACAAGAAGCTGAAAAAGGCAGAACAGGGGGTCCGGACAGCCGGAGAAGCTCTGACTGCGGCCAGGAAGCAGGCGGCATTGGACCTGGAAGCGCGGATTCAGCAGGAGCTGCGGGACCTGGACATGAATCGCGTCCGCTTCTCTATCGCCTTTGAAGAGAAGGAGCCTTCTGCCGACGGATGCGACATAATCCGGTTCCTCATGTCAGCAAACGCCGGAGAGGACTTGAAGCCGATTGCGAAGATTGCCTCCGGCGGCGAGCTGGCCCGGATCATGCTGGCGCTGAAAAATGTGCTGGCGGAACAAGAAGCTATTGGAACGCTGGTGTTTGATGAGGTGGATACCGGCGTATCAGGCCGCGCAGCGCAGAAGGTAGCGGAAAAGCTGGCCCAGGTGAGCCGGAGGAAACAGGTACTATGTGTGACCCATCTTCCACAGTTGGCAGCCATGGCAGACACTCACTTTTCTGTAGAGAAGGGAGAGCGGAAGGGACGAACATACACTCAAGTCGTCCTCCTGGACCGAGAGCACCGGAAGGAGGAGCTTGCCCGCATCACAGGAGGCGCGAAGGTAACGGACGCGCTTCTTAATAGTGCCGGGGAACTGCTTGACAACGCAGAAAACTATCGGGCAGGATTATAGCTAAAACGCGGACGGCCTTTTGACAGACCGCCCGTGTTTCTATAAAATTGAGATGCGGCGGGGTTTATGGGGAATCGTTCCTTCTCGCGGGGAGCGTGGCGGTGCAGCGTCTCCTTTGCTGGACGGGGCTTGAACTTTCCCATTGCCCATGCTATAATATAAAAGTTAGACGGAATCCTGAAACAGCAGGGTTCCCATAAGAGGTGCAAATTATGGAAAACGAAAACACAAAAAAGAGAATCCTCAGCGGCATTCAGCCCTCTGGACAGCTTCACTTGGGGAACTACCTGGGGCCCCTTCGCCATTGGCCGGAGATGATCGAGGAATTTGACTGCTATTTCTTCATGGCCGACCTGCACACCATCACTGTGCGTCAGAACCCAGCCGACCTCCGCAAGCAAACCTTGACCCTTCTGGCCCAGTACATCGCCTGCGGCCTGGACCCGGAAAAATGCGTCCTTTTTATCCAGTCCCACGTTCCTGCTCACAGCCAGTTAGCCTGGGTCCTGAACTGCTACACCATGTTCGGCGAGCTCTCCCGCATGACCCAGTTTAAGGATAAGTCCGCCAAAAATGCCGACAATATCAATGCGGGCCTTTTCACCTATCCCGTTCTCATGGCGTCCGATATCCTGCTCTACCAAGCCGATATGGTGCCAGTGGGAGAGGACCAGCGCCAGCATGTGGAGATTTGCCGGGATATCGCCGCCCGCTTCAACGGTGTCTATGGCGATGTTTTCAAGGTTCCGGAGCCATACATTGCCAAAGTCGGCGCCAGAATCAAAAGCCTCAGCACACCCACATCCAAAATGTCCAAGTCCCAGCCGGAGGGATGTGTATTTCTCCTGGAAAAACCTGAGGATGTGATGCGCAAATTCAAGCGGGCCGTCACGGACAGCGATACCGAACGCTGTGTCCGCTTCGCCCTCGAGGAAAAGCCCGGCGTGTCCAACCTGATTCAGATTTACGCTGCCGCCACAGGGAAAAATTTTGAGGAAATCGAGGCGGAATTTAACGGCAAGGGCTACGGCGCTTTCAAGTCTGCTGTAGGAGAGGCCGTCGTTGAGACCCTGCGCCCCATTCGGGAAGAAACCGAGCGTCTTCTGGCCGACAAGTCATATCTGGAGAGCGTGTACCGCGCAGGCGCGGAGCGGGCTTCCCACATCGCCAGCCGGACGCTTTCCAAGGTCTATAAAAAAGTGGGCTTCCTGGCCCGCTGACGGAGGAGCGTCATGGCATTTGAAAGTCAGCTAATCGGATATGTGGTGCTGGCTCTGCTGGCAGCCCTGATGGTCAGCTTTTTGATGACGCCGGTAGTGAAGACCTTCGCATATAAAGTTGGCGCGGTAGACGTACCTAAGGACAGCCGCCGGATGCACAAGGTCCCGATCCCCCGCCTGGGAGGCCTGGCAATCTTCATCGGCTTTATGGTGAGCATTCTTCTTTTGGTAGATATCCGCGGCAACGCCCAGATGCAGAGTATTTTGATGGGCGCGGTAGTGATTGTAGTGCTGGGCGTGGTGGATGACATCATGGCCCTGCCTGCGATGCTGAAATTCGTGGTGCAGATTGTGGCGGCGCTGATTCCGGCTTTGAACGGCGTGGTTATTCAAGCGTTCTCCAATCCCAATATTTTCTCAGCCAAGCCTTATTGGGTCCTGGGCGCACTGTCCATTCCCTTTACGGTACTGTGGATTGTGGCCATTACCAACTCCGTGAACCTCATCGACGGCCTGGATGGTCTTGCAAACGGCGTCTCTGCAATTTCGGCCACAACCATGCTGGTAATCGCGCTCATGGCTTCAGAAGCACAGGTTGCCATTGTCATGGCGGCTCTGGTGGGGGCCTGCGTGGGATTCATGCCCTACAACCTGAACCCTGCTAAGATGTTCATGGGAGACACGGGGGCCACCTTCCTGGGCTACATTCTGGCAACAATGTCCATTCAGGGCCTGTTTAAGTTCTACGCGGTGATTTCTTTCGCGGTGCCCTTCCTAATCCTGGGCCTGCCGATTTTTGACACCTCTTTTGCTTTCATCCGCCGCATTGCCCACGGTCAAAGTCCTATGCACGCCGATCGAGGCCACATCCACCATCGGTTGATCGACATGGGCCTGAGCCAGAAGCAGGCAGTGGCGACGCTGTACGTGATTTCCGCCATTCTGGGCCTCAGCGCCGTCGTGCTGACCACCGGGGGAGAGCAAAAGGCTATGCTGTTTTTCGCGGCGCTGTGCATTGTGGCGGTTGTTGCGGCCCGGGTAGTATTTCCAAAGGAGGTCCGTGCGGAGCTTCAGGAGGAACTGGAAGAATTGCGGGAACACGGACTTCGGGGCGAGAAGGAACCGCCGGAATCCAGCGGAGAAAAGGAGGAGTAGACCACGTGGGAAAGCTGCGCGTGTTAAGCGTCTTCGGCACCCGTCCGGAGGCAATCAAAATGTGTCCTTTGGTGCAGGAGCTGGCGTCCCGGCCCAACATCGAGAGCCTTTGCTGTGTTACAGCGCAGCACCGGCAGATGCTGGACGCAGTGCTGGAGGTCTTCCAGGTAAAGCCGGACTGGGATTTGAACATCATGACTCCCCGGCAGACCCTGTCCAGCATTACCAGCAAGTGCCTCCTGGGTATGGATGAGGCCATCAACGCTCTGAAACCGGACCTGATCCTAGTTCACGGCGACACATCCACCACCTTTGCCGGGGCTCTGTCCGCCTTCTACCATCAGATACCCGTGGGCCATGTAGAAGCAGGTCTGCGGACTTACGACAAATATTCCCCTTTTCCGGAGGAGATGAACCGGGTCTTAGTTTCCAGCATCGCAGACCTGTACTTCTGCCCCACTGCCGGAAACCGGGAAAACCTTCTCCGGGAGGGCCATAGAGGAGACAATGTATTCATTACCGGCAATACGGTTATCGACGCTCTGAAAACCACAGTCCGGGAAGACTACCATTTTGAGACAGAGGAGCTGAACCGCCTGCCCTACAGGGAAAAGAAGGTGCTCCTGGTCACATGCCACCGCCGGGAGAACTACGGCAAGCCCATGAAAAGCATCTTTCTGGCACTGCGGCAGATAGCAGAGGAGCACCAAGATGTAGAGCTGGTGTACCCCGTCCATCTCAGCCCTGTGGTGCGGGAGTCAGTGGACCAGTATCTTCGCGGCGCACCCCGGGTCCACTTGATTGACCCCCTGCCCGCTGGAGAGATGCACAATCTGATGGCCCGCTGCTATTTAGTTCTGACAGATTCCGGCGGTCTCCAGGAGGAAGCCCCAGCTCTTGGCAAACCAGTGCTGGTCCTCCGCCGGGAAACAGAGCGCC
>CAOJHG010000201.1 GCA_948435975.1 uncultured Oscillibacter sp.
ATGCTCCCGCTTTCGGACATCAGCTGAAAAGCACGTCTCCGGAACGGTTTCACAACGCGTTCGTGGCGCGGATGCCTGTTTCCGGGCATGTGGGACTGTTTGAGCGCACCGGCGGAAAGGACGAAATCCAGGAAATCATGGGTTCCTCCGTCCCCCAGATGCTGGGCAGTCCGGAAGTGGAGGAACGGCTTGCCAGGGAGTCGATGGAAAAATTCGAGGACCGGCTTGATCATGAGATCAACGCCTTTTTGAACGGGTGGAGGTAGTATGACAAGGGTGCTATTGCTGGAACAGCTCAAGGCGTTTACCATTGCCGCGACGCGAGACCTCCTGCTCCCGCTGGTTCCGCAGGAAGAAGAACTCCTTCTTCCGCTCCGGTATGGCCCGCCGGGCGTCTACCGGATGCGCCTGCCGGAATTCGGCGCGGCCACCCGGAAAGCCCCGTATATCCTGCATCAAGCCGTGACCGGCAAAGACGTTCAGAAGCCGGGAGACAGGACGCCGGATTCTTCCGCGGTTGTCCGGACGGTGTTCTGTGTCTACTGCAAGGATGAGGAAGAAGGCGGAATGCATCTTCTGAACGTGATGGAGCGGCTGCGGATTGCGCTGCTGGAACAGGTGGTAATTGGAAAGCAATTCCGGCTGGATCTCAAAGAGGGATTGGAATCCCTGGCCTATCCGGACGACGCCAGTTCAAGCACAGCCCCATATTATTTAGGGGAGATGGTTTCCCAGTGGAAACTGCCTCCCGTTGGAAGGAAGGTTGCACTATGACGAAGAAACAAGTTTCCACCCCGGCGATGGACGGGGAAACCCCGGTGAAGCCGGATCAGCCCAAGGAAGGACCGCCCGCGGTAAAAGCGGCCCTGGCGGAGGGGAACCGGTCCGGAATTTACTGCTACATCGGTCCAAATCTGGCGGGCCTGCTCCAGCACGGCGCGATTTTCCGCGGGAGCCGGGCGGACGCCTTGCGGGCCGCGGCGGATGCCGTGCGGCAGTATCCGGTGGTCAAGACGCTGATCGTCTCCGGCGACGCGCTGCCGGACGCCCGGATTCAGGTCAAGACGCCCGGCAACGCGCTCTATGTCAACGCACGGCGTCTGGCAGGAAATTAAGGAGGAAACGAAATCATGCCGAATTTAGGCGTACATGTCTATGAAAAGACGACGGCGGTGAGCACGCCGGTGGTGGCCAACTCGGGGATTCCCTTTGTGGTTGGCACGGCCCCCGTCCACGCGGCCGCCAAGCCGGCGAAACCCGGCGTCCCCGTCCTCTGCACCAGCTGGACGGAAGCGGTGGAAAAGCTGGGCTTCAGCTACGACTGGAAGACCTACTCTCTTTGCGAATTCATGTATTCCCACTTCAAACTCTTTGGCTGTCAGCCGGTGATCTTCTGCAACGTCCTGGACCCTGCGTCCATGCAGGAGGCGGCGGCACAGGCAGAATACAGCGTATCCAATCACAAGGCCGTTCTGCCCTTTGGGGCCATTGCGGACGGGCTGACAGTTGCCAACGGTGAAACCACTCTGACGGCGGACGAGGATTACACCGTCTTTTACGACGAGGACCAGGCCGCGTGCATCGTGGAGCTGCTGGGCTCCGGCAGCGCCTACGACGCTTCCGCGCTGAAGATCACAGCGGCGAAGGTAAAACCGGATACCGTGGTTTTGGCGGACATGGTGGAAGGCGCGGGCGCGGTGGATGCCTGCATGAGCACGGTGGGCGTGCTTCCCGATCTGCTCTGTGCGCCCGGTTGGTCCCATGACCCCGTTCTGGCGGCGGTCATGGCCACCAAGGCGGCGGGCATTAACGGCCTGTTCCGCGCAAAGGCCCTCATTGACGTGGACTGCGGCCCGGAGGGCGTAACGGAGTATTCCGGCCTGACGCCCTGGAAGAATAAAAACAACCTGGCCGATGAAAATCAAATTCTCTGCTGGCCCATGGTGAAGCTGGGGGATTACCGGTTCCATATGTCCACGCAGCTGGCGGGCTTAATTGCTCAGGTGGACGCCGGAAACGCGGGCGTGCCCTACGAATCCCCATCCAACAAGACCTACCAAATGGACGGCTGCTGTCTGGCGGACGGCACGGAAGTGGCCCTGACCTTTGAACAGGCCAACATCATCGCGGGCTACGGCATCGTAACGGCCCTGAACTTCCTGGGCATGGGCTGGACCTGCCGGAACAATTACACCGCCTGTTATCCCGCCAATACGGACGTGAAAGACTACTTCATTCCCGTCTCCCGGATGTTTGACTGGGTGGGAAACACCATCATCCGAACCTTCTGGGGCAAGCTGGACAAGCCCATGACGCGGCGGTTTGCGGACAGCATTCTGGATACCTGCAATATCTGGCTCAACGGCCTGACGGCTGCCGGGTATCTGCTGGGGGCGCGGGCGGAGCTGCTGGCGGAGGAAAATCCGGTAACGGACCTGATGAGCGGCATTATGAAAATCCATATCTTTCTGACGCCGCCCTCTCCCGCCCAGGAGATTGATTTTACCCTGGAATACGATATCGATTACATGACGGCGGCTTTCGCCGGGTGAAGGGAGGGCGTTGACGGATGGAACAAGCGGCGGCTTATATCAACCTGGAAATCTATGAAGACGACGTGAACCTTTTGGGCGTCGCCAAGGTACAGCTTCCCAGCATTGCGTATCCCTGCGTGACCATCTCCGGCGCGGGGATGATGGGCGAAATGGAAATTCCGCTTTACGGTATGGTGAATGCCATGACGCTTACCATTAACTGGCTGACGCCTCACGGCGACGCGGTGCGGCTGATGTCGCCGGAAAAGCACCAGCTGGATATGCGGGTGGCGGAGGAATATTGGGACGTGGAGCAGGCGGAAGTCGGCTTATGGGCGGATAAATATGTGGTGATCGTCCGGCCCAAGAACGCCAGCCCCGGCACGGTGGCCCCGATGGGCAATGCGGATACCTCCGGAGAGTATGCGGTGTACTATTTCGCCGCCTACCGGGACGGCAAGCAGCTCTGGGAGGTGGACAAGCGGAGCATGAAGTGTGTGATTGACGGCGTGGACTATATGGCTCCGGTGCGGAAGGCGCTGGGGAAAGGATAAGGTGAACGATGGACAGCAAACAGAACGTTTCCAAGCCGGCTGAAGACAGTGATCCGGAGATGGAGCAGCTTGCCAGGCAGGCAAAAGCCCTGGAGGACGCGGCGAAGGCGGAAGCGGCGGCGGGCGGATGGGGACAGTTTACCCATGTTTTTCAGACGCCCTTTGTCTATGAGGGCAAAACCTTTGACTCCCTGGCTTTCTACTGGGAGAAGCTCACCGGTATGGACAGCCTTGCCATTGAATCGGAGATCCTGACCCGCACGGGGCGGGCCGTGGTGTCCCCGAAGTTCTCCGGGGAGTATCTGGCGGGTATGGCCGTGCGGGCCTGCACCAGCCGTACCGCTGATGGAAAGCGGCCGGACCGAAACACCCTCCTGGCTTTGCCGCTGGGCGTGTTTCAGAAGATTTGCGGCAGTGCGCGAAATTTTTTGATTCTCTCGGAGCTGTAACCGGCGACGGGGGCGCGTGGCTCCGGGAACAGACTTTAATTCTTGCCCAGAACAACCATACGGACGCCTCTTTCTGGCTCTCTCTCCCCCTGCGGGACTGGGACGGCTGGATTCGGGCCAATAACGCCGTCATAGAACGGCAGAAGCCCGGGAAATAGGAAAGCCGGGGATTTCTCCCCGGCGTGCGCGAAACCGTTTTACTCCTGATCTTTCGCGGCGGCGATGGTGTCAAGCAGGTCCAAAAGCTCCTCTTTTGTATACTGCTCTTTCTCACTGCCCTTGATCAACAAGCGCAGATCATAGAGCATCGCCTTTTGTGTGTCCTTACGCTCTTTCTCCGTTCCCATGAACCGCACCTCCTTCCTCGTTTATTTTTTTCAGCAGTGCGGCAATCAAGAATATATCCAAAAAGATTGCCGCAAGGTCTAAAAATATGCTGAGTTTTTTCATGGCGCAGCCTCCAATTCCTCTTGTGGCGGGCCGTCAGGCGGGCCCTGGGCGGCTTGGTCCCGCTCCATGGCTTCCGATATGGCCCGGTTGATAAAACCGTTTACGGACTCTCCGCGGGCCTCTGCGTGGGCCTGGATGATTTCCTTCTTGCCTTTGGGCACGGTCAGGTTGATACGGTCATAGGTTTTGGCGATGAATTTGTTTTGATAGGCCGTTGCATCTGCTTTATTTTTGAAAGCCACAGTTACACCTCCTCATAAATAGCATACATCCAAAAAGAATTATGCACAATATGCCATTTGCACAAAAATTCAGAAGAACATTGTGTAATATGCCCGTTGACGCAAGTTGCGTAATATGCTATTATAGTGGCAGAAAGGAGGTGGCACGATGGCAGGCAAAAAGAAAAGTGGCAAGGCTGACCGGCTCGCTACCTACATCAACCTTACCACCGCACTACTTAACCTTATCGTTGCTCTAATTCTTCTTTACGAGAGATTGAGCAGATAAGGAACGGGAGAGGGAAACCTCTCCCAAGAGTAGAATACCAAACCGCTTGCCCACTGTCAAGATGAATGTTTTGATCTATGGTCTTTTAACCGCCAGTATTGGACTTTCCATTTTCTCAATTATGTTAACTCTTTGGAAAAAAAGAAAGTGAGGTATTATGAACGATCTGGTTTTTTTGGAACCAAACAAACTGGGCTCGGTGCCCTTTACCACTTCGAAAGTTATTTCGGAATTCTCTGGAGTAAGTCATAAGTATATCAAGAAACAGCTTGCCGCACATCGGAAAGAGTTTTTGATGTTTGGACTTTTGGACGCACTTGCGACCGAAAGTACAGGAGGACGTCCGGAGGAGATCATCAAGCTCAACGAAGAACAAGCGACATTTCTCATGACACTTTTGAAGAACACTCCGACGGTCGTTGAGTTCAAGGTGGAGCTTGTCCGCCAATTCTACGCCATGCGGGACGAACTGACCCGGCGGCGGGAG
>CAOJHG010000202.1 GCA_948435975.1 uncultured Oscillibacter sp.
AAACTTTTCTGGCTACAGCGGAAGTCTCGTCCCGGCCAATAGGAGCGTTGATAGTCCCCGCTTCTGGAGAGGGGCAGCCCAGGCAGACAGCGCGGTATTCCCGGCTAAAGGACTCCGTGTGAAGCGCCCGGCGAAGGAGGTCGTGGACATATCCGCTTTTTGCCACAACCATTAGTCCGGTGGTGCCTTTGTCCAATCGGTTCACAGGATGAAAGATGAAGCTGGTTCCGCGGGTCCAGGCCAGAGCACCGGCGACTGTGGGTGTGTCCGGAAGGAAATTGGAAGCGTGAGCGGTCATTCCAGCGGGCTTGTTGACAACCAGCAGATGCCCGTCCTCCCAGACTATTGGCAGGGGCCAATTCCCTGGGATTACTGCGGTTTTAGGAGGACGGTGGTCCCCGGTTTTGACCGCCAGCACATCCCCCGCTTGGAGGATATAGGGGGTATGGACTGGAACGCCGTTGACCAGGATTCCGTTTTCGATGCGGGTCAGGCGGGAGACAGCGTGAGAGGAGAAGTGAAGCCCAGCCCGCAGGATATGGCGGACAGTAGAGCCTGCTTCTTCTGGAGTGATGATTCTTGAAATGGTTTCCATGCGTATTCGACCTTTCCGATATCGCATAAATTAGAAGCGGTATATATTCCAAATATACGAAAGAGGACAGGCTCAGCATTTTGGGAATTTTTCCTTGACATAATCAAGGAATTTCCGAAGGGCTGTTTTGATGCGTTAGCCGTCAGGTTTTTGTAAAATAAGGAAGAGGCGCTTTTCCATTCATGAAATCCAGAACCCGCTGCTTAGCCGCCTCGTCTGTGAGAGGGGCGGGCTGCCAGTTATTAGAGCTTCCGGTAAAAACGTAACAGGGGATGATACTGGACTCTTGCTGAACCACTTTCCCGCCATCGACCGTCAGAATCATTTTGTAGATGATAGTCCTGTTTTCCGGGTTCCGGCTGCCTCCATAGCAGAAGTTGCCAAGGGAGTAGACAATATTAACGCCATGATAAACCTCCGCAGGCTGGAGAACGTGAGGATGTCCGCCAAGCACCAGGTCAGCGCCAGCGTCCACCACGCGGCGGCAGGCCCGAACCTTCCAATCCTCTGGCTGATGGATGCGCTCGGTTCCGCCGTGGAAAATCACAATCTGATAATCGGACTGCTCCTCCGCCGCCTTGAGCCGGGCAACGATTTGGGCCGCCTGCTCTTCGTTCCAAAGGCCGTGGCAGATAACAGCAATCTTGAAGCCGTTCTTTTCTAAATAGAAGGTGTCTGTATAAGTGCCATAGGGAAGACCGGCGGATTTCACAGCGGCGATGGTGTCATTTCTTCCCTCGGGACCGTAATCTCCGGCATGGTTGTTGGCCAGAGAGACGGCTTCCACGCTTCCGGCAATGAGGATGCGCACGTTGGAAGCGGGACCCTTGTACCAGTAGGCGGGGTCCGTGGTTTTTTCAATCTCCTCCAATGGACGGTCCGTCAGCACATTCTCCAAGTTGACAATGGTGAAGTCGTCGGCGCTGAAAATATCGTAGACCTTCTCGAAGAAATAGGCGGGCGGCTTGACAGCGGCATAGGCGTTGAAGGACCCTGGTGCAGACTGTCCCTTGTAGGATGCCAGCATACAATCTCCTGCAATCGAGAGGTCAATGGTGAAGGAGGCGTCTTTTTCCTCTCTTCTCTGGGCTTCTTCCAGAGCAATTTGATCTGAGCCGCTGGTCTTCTTTGGTGGTAGGGCGGCTGCGGAAAGATGGATGGATACCAGCATCAAAATGGCAAGCAGAAACGACAGGGCCTTCATGTCCACACTTCCTCACATTTGCTTCGCGCCCAGGTGGGGCAAAGTATTTACATATTATTATATAGAACTGGCCTTAAAATGTCAAGTTTTGGCGAAAATGCCAATAATGCCGGAAGAAGGGGGAAGGAGTGGGCGCAGAGGCGAAAATCCTTCTTGCCAAATGGCGATTTTTTGGTACAATAGAGAGCATGTCCGGTATTTTGCGGTATTTTAAAGGAGGAACCATCCCATGATCCAGCAAACCATGGATTTCATTTCCCAATTCGATCCCGAGGTGGGCGCGTCGATTTTAGAGGAGTTTGGTCGGGAGCGCCGGAACATCGAGCTGATTGCGTCCGAGAACATTGTCAGCGAGGCCGTTATGCTGGCCATGGGCACCTGTCTGACGAATAAATATGCTGAGGGCTACCCTGGAAAGCGTTACTATGGCGGCTGCTACGCGGTGGACGTGACGGAAGAAATTGCCCGGAAGCGCGCCTGTCAGTTGTTCGGCTGCAACTTTGCCAATGTCCAGCCCCACTCCGGCGCAAATGCGAATCTGGCGGCGTTTTTCGCTCTGCTCCAGCCGGGAGACACCGTGCTGAGTATGAACCTGGCTCACGGAGGCCACCTGTCTCATGGAAGCCCTGTCAACATCTCCGGCAAATATTTTAACATTGTTCCCTACGGCGTAGAGGATGGCAGCGAGGTCATCGACTATGATAAGGTCCTCTCTCTAGCCAAGGAGTGCAGGCCCAAGCTGATTTTGGCAGGTGCCAGCGCTTATCCCCGCGTCCTGGACTTCGCCAAGTTCCGGGAAATCGCTGATACTGTGGGCGCGTACCTGATGGTAGACATGGCGCATATCGCGGGCCTGGTAGCAGGCGGCGTCCATCCCTCTCCAATCCCCTATGCCCATGTGACGACCACCACCACCCATAAAACGCTCCGCGGTCCTCGGGGCGGTTTGATTCTCTGCAACGATGAGGACATCTATAAGAAAATCAATTCCGCCGTCTTCCCTGGCACCCAGGGCGGACCTCTGGAGCACATCATCGCCGCCAAGGCCGTATGTTTCGGTGAGGCGCTGAAACCGGAGTTCAAGGCCTATGCGGAGCAGGTTGTGAAAAACGCCAAGGTTCTGGCGGAGGAATTGGTAAAGGAGGGCTTCCGCCTGGTCTCCGGCGGCACGGACAATCATCTGATGCTGGTGGACGTGCGGAACTTCCACATCACCGGCAAGCTCTTTGAGCATAACTTGGACGAGGTTCAAATCACCGTCAATAAGAACGCTATCCCCAACGACCCGGAAAAGCCCTTTGTCACCAGCGGCATCCGGGTGGGAACGCCTGCTGTCACCTCCCGGGGCTTCCAGGAGACGGAGATGGGGATGATTGCCCGCTGGATGGGAATGATTGCCCGGGATTTCGAGGGTTCCGCCGCTCAGGTGCGGGAGGAAGTGAACGCCCTGTGCGCCCGGTTCCCGCTTTACGAGGCCCGGTGATGCGCCGGAGTCTGGCAATCCTCACACTTTCCCTGGCGCTACTGTGCGCTGGGTGCGGGGAAAATGTCTCTGAAGGAGCGGAGACGCCGGAAGCGCTGGTTCCTCCGGAGCTTTCGGAGAAGGATGGGCCTGCGGAATCAGAAGAGGTCAAGGAAGATTCTATCCGTTTGGGGGAAGAGGTGCTCCTGACCCTGGAAGCGCCCCTGGCAGATGGCCGGACGCTGACCCTGGAGGCTGTCGGAAAGCACGGCGAGGGACAGGAAATGGATAGCTGCGGCGTACGGGTGGTCCGGGTCCTGGACGGAGAGACGCTGCTGCAAACGGTTCCCGCCCGTGATGCGATTATGGAAGAATGGGGAGAAGGGATGCTTGATGATTTCTATGACTATACAAGCTGCTGGTCGCTGGACGGCACCATGACCACTCTGGACCTGAATTTCGACGGCAATACAGATTTCGGCCTTTTTGGATGGTCGGCCAACAACATGATCCCCTATTACTACTGGACCTGGAACGCGGAGGAGGAACGCTATCAGTTTACCTGCACTCTGCAAGGCGTGACGCTGTACCCGGATGACAAAACCATCACAGCGGAGTACAAGGACGGCTGGGCGGCCTATATCACGGACTATTTTACGCCGGATGAAAATGGGGAGCTGCGGATGACCCAGCGAATTGCAGAATACTACGGCGAAGACCCGGACGCCGGCCCCTCAACGGAGGTCTGGATGGTTCGCAGCGGTGCGGCAGTCCGTCCGCGGCCCTACGGTCCCCAAGAGGGAGATTTGGAACTGGCAGAGCCATAATCACCCCTTCACCCCAGGACACATAGAATGGAGTACAGCCTATGTGTATTGGAGGTAAGTGAATATGGAAAATATCTGCAACGAGTGCGAGTGCTGTGAGCCTGTGAGCATGAACGCCTGTATCCTGCGGGTGTGCTGCTGTGAGCTTTTAGTCTGTGACCTGTGCAGTTCTCAGGAAGTGCTGGTCCATACGCCGGAGGCCTGCTGCTTCTGCGTAGGTGAGCATGTCTGTATTGAGTACAGCGGAGCCATGACCAAAAGCGTTCCCCCTCAGATTCATGCGGATTGCATCAAGCGTCTGAATAACGGCGGAAACGGCTGCGGCTGTTGCTGCTGCTAAACAACCACAGCGGGTTGGAGGGTTCTTTCCTGAATCCCCCAGCCCGCTTTTTATAGACTCAGCTCAGAAAGTGACAAATAACGGAAAAGACTCATTCATCCTCTTCCAGCTTCTTCATGAATTGCCCGGCCTGTTTCAGCATCATCTTTTTAATGCCGCTGTTCTCAAATTCAATATGGACTTCCACGTTTCCACGCTCATCCGGCGGCAACACAGCCAACACCTTGCCAATGCCGTAGGTGCGGTGCTCTACCCGGTCGCCGTCGTCCAGGTCCAGCACCGGTGCGGGAGAAGAGAGGGAAGCCCCTGTCATCCGCTGCACCGGTGTCTCCCGGCTGCCGGTGGCACGGTAGGAAGTCACCGGGTAGCCGCCGGACAGTCCTCTACTGTAACCGCCGAAGCGTGCGCCGCCGGAACCAGTCCCAATACCGGCACCTGCGTCCTTTCCCTGCCAGTTCAGGTTTTTCTCCGGGATCTCTTCCAGGAAGCGGGAGACCTTGTTGGCAGATGTGCGGCCATACAGCATTC
>CAOJHG010000203.1 GCA_948435975.1 uncultured Oscillibacter sp.
TGTCGCCTCTATGGAGATCGACTCCACTACCGTGGACGCTGAGAAGCTGGCCGCGTTGGAGGATATTCTGTACGGCAAGGACCCGAATACTGAGGATGCTGCCGATGGCACCGAGCCGCGTCTGCCGCTTCCCGACGAGGTTATTGAACTGCTCAAGGCGGCCTGACCGACATCCGAGGGCCGTAATCAGGTAAGCTGGCGGCCCTCTTTTTGTATTTGAAAGGAGAAAAAGTCATGCTGAAAGAAACGAGAACCTATAAGGACTTTGATGGTAAGGAGCGGACGGAGGACTTTTACTTCAACCTCTCCAAAGCCGAGCTTATGGAGCTGGAGGCCAGCGTTGACGGCGGTTGGCTGAACTCCATGAAGCGCATTATCTCAGCGCAGAACAACCCCGCTATCATGCGGGAATTCAAAAATATGATTCTCAGCAGCTACGGCGAGAAGAGCCCGGACGGGAAGCGGTTTATCAAGAGTCCGGAGCTTTCCAAGGCTTTCTCGGAGACGGAGGCCTATTCGGATATGTTTGTGGAGTTTTTCCAGCATCCGGATCGTGCCGCTAAGTTCTTTGCCGGCATTCTCCCTGCGGAGCTTAAGGCTGAGTTCGCAGACGCTATCGCTGCTGATGGAGCGGCGCTTCCGGCGCAGAGCTGACTGGAAGTCATAGGGGGGGGAGGGATTTGCTAAAGCTCATTGTCCTGGGTCAGGAACATTGGGATGAAAAAAAGCAGGAATTTGTCTACAACAAGGAGGTGTCGCTGCAACTGGAGCACTCCCTGGTTTCCCTTTCAAAATGGGAGGCCAAATGGAAGAAGCCTTATCTCAGCAGAGAGCCGCTGTCCTATGAGGAAACAGTAGACTATATTCGCTGCATGACACTTACCCAGAATGTAGACCAGGATGTTTACCTCCGCCTTACCTCCGCCAACATCGCGGAGGTAAACCGCTATATAAGGGACCCCATGAGCGCTGCTCGAACACGTAAATCCAAATCGCCTGATGGGCGCAGGCCCGTTATGACATCGGAGACGATCTATGCTGATATGGTCGCGCTGGGCATTCCGTTTGAGTGTCAAAAATGGCATCTTAATCGCCTTATTGCGCTTATCAGGGAGTGTGATCGACGGAACAGGCCGCCCAAAAAGCTGAGTAAAGAAGAAATCATGAAGCGAAATATCGCTTTGAATATGGATCGCCGTAAACGGCTGAACACCAGCGGATAAGGGAAGGTGAGTTATGGATAATTCGATTATCAAGAGGCTGGGAAACCTGCTCAGTGTTAAGAGCCTGGTTACTCTGACGCTTACCGTGGTATTCGCGGTCATGGCCCTGCGGGGGACTATCTCCCAGGACTTTATGACCGTTTATGCCGTGGTCATTGCGTTCTATTTTGGTACCCAGTCGCAGAAGGTGCAGAACGCATTGGAGGGCAGCGGCAATGGATAGAGACGTACTGACCATCGCACGGGGAGAGCTGGGCAACACCGAGAACCCCGCAGGGAGCAACCGGACGAAATATGGGGCATGGATGAAGCTGGACGGACAGCCATGGTGTATGTCCTTTGTCCAGTGGTGTTTTGCGCAGGCCGGGCATCCGCTGCCATTCCGGACTGGCTCCTGCTCTGCCCTGCTGAACTGGTACAAAGCAAACCATCCGGAGTGCGTTGTCACCACCCCCCAGCCCGGTGACGTTATCATCTACAATTTCGGCCACACCGGAATCGTGGAGAGCGTGCCCGGTGGTAAGATTACCGCTGTTGAGGGGAATACATCCCCTGGTGACAGCGGCAGTCAGGATAACGGAGGCGGCGTGTTCCGGAGGACCAGAAGCATGAGCCTCGTCAGGGCGTACATCAGACCGATCAAGAAGGAGGACGACATGGATCAGGAAAAGTTTAACCAGATGTTCAAGACCGCCATGGAGGCGTACCGGAAGGATCTGAGGGACAACGACAGCGGCCAGTGGAGCAGGGAGGCCAGGGAGTACGCGATTTCTTCCGGTCTGTTCGCCGGCAGCGGCACCACACCGGACGGCCAGCCCAACTAAATGTGGGAGGATCTGCTGAACAGCGATCAGGTAGCCCAGCTATTCTACCGCTTCGCCCAGCGCAATGGACTGGTATGATGGAATTCTCCAAACGGCTGATCGCTGACATACGCGCACTGCTGTGGGTAGTGACGGTTGGCGGGCTACTGCTGGCCGCCTACTGCATCCGTGCAGATTATTTGGGAGCTCTTCCGTGGCTGTCCGCTATGGTTGGGCTCCCCTGGACTGCTCATGGGACTGTCTGTGCATTTTATCTTAACATGGCCAAGTCGGACCATAAGGAGGGCGGCATCACTTTTGAGACGGCAAAAGCGGCCGGATTTCAGGAGAGTGTAAATAGTCCCAGCATCTAAGGGAGGTGACTGAATGGTCACTTTCAGGCATAAGGGCGACTTCTCCAAGCTGACCAGCTTTCTGGTGGACGTGAAGGAGACGGTCCGTCATGTGGATTTAGATAAATATGGGCGCGAAGGGGTAGCGGCCCTTGCATCCGCGACGCCAAAGAACACGGGTCTGACCGCGTCGTCATGGTCCTATAAGATTGAACAGAAGAACGGTTCTGTGACAATCGCGTTTTACAATTCCAATATTCAAAATGGGGTTCCTATCGCCATTATCCTGCAATACGGACATGGAACCCGCGGCGGAGGCTGGGTCCAGGGAAGAGACTACATCAACCCTGCGATCCAGCCTATTTTTGACAAAATTGCGGAAAACGCGTGGAGGGAGGTTACTAAGCTGTGAGCACCAAGACAGTGGAGGAGCGGGTCCTAGCGATGCGCTTCGATAATGCTCAATTTGAGCGTGGCATTTCTAAGACCATGTCCTCTGTTAAAAATTTCAAGCGTGAGCTTGACATGGACGGAGCGGCCAGAGGCTTTGGCGCACTGGATCGGGCAGTGGATGCGGTTCGGGTTCGTTTTTCCGCACTGGAAGTCATGGGTGTCACAGCCCTTGCCAATATCACCAATTCTGCTGTCAATGCGGGAAAACGGGTTGTCAAGGCGCTGACGCTTGATCCGGTTAAGAGCGGTTTCGACGAGTATGAGACACAGATCAATGCTGTGCAGACCATTCTCGCCAATACATCCGGCAAGGGAACAACTCTGGAACAAGTCAATGCGGCGCTGGACGAATTGAACCGTTACGCCGACATGACGATTTACAATTTTACGGAGATGACCCGTAATATTGGAACGTTCACGGCGGCCGGCGTGGATCTGGAGACTTCCGTCGGGGCGATCAAGGGTATCGCCAACCTGGCGGCAGTCTCGGGCTCCACATCGCAGCAGGCGTCCACCGCTATGTACCAGTTGTCTCAGGCTCTGGCGGCTGGCACAGTAAAATTACAGGACTGGAACTCAGTGGTCAACGCCGGTATGGGCGGCCAGGTGTTTCAGGATGCGCTGAAGGACACTGCCCGAGTTCACGGTATTGCTATTGACCAGATGATTGCCGACCAGGGGAGTTTCCGAGAGACCCTGCAAAAGGGATGGCTGTCCTCCGATATCCTGACGGAGACCCTGAAAAAGTTTACCGGGGATCTGACAAAGGCTCAGCTCCTTGAGATGGGTTATACTGAGGCACAGACTGCGGCTATTCTGGAGATGGGAAAAACAGCCAGCGACGCAGCCACTAAGGTCAAGACCTTTACTCAGCTGATCGACACAACCAAGGAGGCCGTACAATCCGGCTGGACCGAGAGCTGGGAAACGATCATCGGCGACTTCGAGGAGGCGAAGGGTCTGTGGACCAGGATCAGCGACGTCCTCAGCGAAATGATTAACGCTTCCTCCAGCGCCCGCAATGAACTGTTGTCCGGCGGATTGGACTCCGGCTGGTCACAGTTCTTGAACGAGGGCATCACCGATGCGGTTGCCTTTAAGGAGAGTATCATGGAGGCGGCCCTGGCCAACGGCGTCGCCGTTGGTGATCTGGCGTCGAACACCGATAGCTTTGAGGACAGTTTGAAACAGGGCTGGCTCACAGCAGGCATTCTGTCGGAGTCCCTGGAAAGTCTCACACAGAAGACACGAGGCCTCAGCAGCGAAGAGCTGAAAAGCCTTGGTCTGAACACCGAGCAGGCAGAAGCGCTTGATAGATTAAATCAATCTGTCAAGGATGGAACCGTTAATATTGAGGACTACGCCAAGCAGATTGGGCGGCTCTCTGGCAGAGAAAATCTGATCGCCGCTTTCTGGAATACATGGGACGCCCTCTTCGCGGTCCCGAAAGAGGCTGGAGATCTTGCCGGCTTCTTTTCCACCGTTCAGACAGCTTATCGCGAAATCTTTCCGGCTACTACATCTGAGCAGCTCTATCAGTTTACCGAGAACCTGAAAAATCTAACCGAAAAATTCAAAATGAGCGAAGAGACCGCCAAAAATGTGAGAAACACGTTCAAAGGGTTCTTCGCGGTATTGGATATAGGAAAGCAGGGGCTCTCGGCGATGGTGCGCGTAGTCTCACCGCTGTTTGGCGGACTTGGAAAGCTCAGCGGCGGCATCTTGGGCGTTACAGGCAGCTTTGGGGAGTGGCTGGTTGATCTGGACCAGGCTGTGCAAAAAGGAAGTACATTCAACTCTGCTGTCGAGCGTACTTCCGAATATGTTTCAGCTGCGACAGAGGCCGTGGAAGATTTTATAAGCGGAATCCGTGAAAAGTTCTCTGCCCCCGGCTTTGAGCTGTTTCACACAATTCTTGAGCGAGTTCATGCGAGATTGTCTCAGATCGGGGCGGAAGCAGGCGATATGGAGTCCGGTTTTACATCTGCTTGTAATGTTATGGGTTCTGCTCTGGAAAACAGTAATTTCTTCAAGCTGCTGAACTCTCTTTGGGAGTTCACGAAAACGATTGGCGGCGGCGCAG
>CAOJHG010000204.1 GCA_948435975.1 uncultured Oscillibacter sp.
CAGAACAATGCTTTCGTATATCCCAAAGGCGTACCACACGACTCCCGGACCCAGCAGGGCGGGCAGGCCCAGAATTACCACAGTGTTTATGACCAGACTGCGTATGACATTTAGAATAATGGCCTGATTGGACCGTTTGGTAGAGTAAAAGTAAGCAGAGATCAAAATATTCATGCCAGCGATAATAAATCCCCATACAAACTGCGGCATACTCTGCACTGTAAATGCAAGCGTCCCGGCGTCCGCACCAAACAGGGCGCAGATACTCTGGTCCAGCGCTACCGTCAGCGCAACGATTCCAGCGCTGCCTGCCAGGGTGATCACGCTGCTGGCGCGGAAATAGTATTTCAAGCTGCTTTCATCCCTTGCGCCGTAGCTTTGCCCAAACAGAGGCTGAAACCCTTCCGAGCTGCCAAACAGAACGGACATTGTGAAGGAGGACACGTAAGAGATGATAGAGAAGGAGTTGACGCCAATCTCTCCCATATGAGCCAGCAGAACACGGTTCATGCAAATCGTTGTAACAGGCGTTGCAAACTGGGCGATCATCTCCGGAAGGCCGCGGAATATCAGCTTTCGGTACAGTGCGCCGCTGTGCTGGAACGGTCTGAAGCGGAGAACGCCCTTTTTCCGGACAAAGTGGGTCAGCACAATCAGAAGCGTAATGGTTTGAGAGATGCCGGTAGCCAGGGCCGCACCCTTCAACCCCATATTCAGCGGGAACACGAAGAGCCAGTCGGCAAAAATGTTAAATCCTGTTCCAATGGCGGTAGCAATTCCCACCAGCGCGGGGGAGCCGTCGTTCCGGCAGAAGCTTTGTAAATTGATGGACAAGCCAGAGGGAATGATAAACAGAGAGTACCAGAACAGATAATCCTGTACCATAGGAAGATAAGAATTATCCGAGCCCAGCAGACGGGCGACAGGCGTCGTCAGGAATACGCCCACAGCGAACAGCACCGCCGTGATCACCGCTGTGAAGGTAAAAGAGTGCATAAACGCCTGGTTCGCGCCCTCCTGATCGCCTCTGCCCAGCCGGATGGCGGCAACCGTCACACCGCCGACGCTGGTGAGCATATATAAAGCCCCGCAGATCATTATAAAGGGGAATGCAATATTAACCGCGCCCAGACCGTGCGCCCCGACGCCGCGGCCTACGAAAATTCCATCTACAACGGTAAACAGGAAAATGCAGGCATTCGTCAATGTGGCGGGAACTACATAGGTGATTATATTTTTTCTTCTTACAGAAAACATCATTTCCTCCTCAAGCGCGTTGACTGCGAACCAGCGGCAGAACGCACGTTTTCTATCCATAAAATATGAATGCACTGACAGCGGGATTCCTTCCGGCACCATGGCGTGTCAGCAAACAATCCGCTCATCTACATATATAAAAATCCCGGCTATACTCTGAAATAAAGCATTTCAAGAGCAATAACCGGGCGCGCCCGACATCTTTCCCTTGTCATTGAGGTGACAGGTACTCCGATGACGATGGTTTGATTGCAGGGGACCGCTCCAAGACTGCTTGAATCAGGATGCAGTATTTGCGGGTGAGCTGAGTCAGCATGATCCGATCCGGTTCCTCCAGCTCCAGCCACGCCTGCCGTTCTGCCTCAACTATGCGGTCGATGTGCTGCTGTGCAAATTGTTCTCCATACTCTGTCAGGCTTGCCCGTTTTGTGCGCTGATTGTGTTCCAGGGGTTCCAGGCTTACCAACCCCTTTTTTACCAGCAGCTTGAAGGCGGAATTAACGGTCTGGCGGCTGACCAGTAACTGGCTGCTGATCTCGCTCTGTGTCGTGAAGCCGCTGCGGAGCATCAGCAGGGACCAGAATTCCGCGTCTGATAAGCCGCAGTTTTTGGCGAATACCGAATAAACGGTGTCGAATTCCTTACATGCCGCCCGGAATTCCTCTACGCTTCCTTCCAACCAATGCTCTTGCTCCATCATAATCCTCCGATTGCGTATTATCCGAAAAGATATATTCCGAATTCGGACTACTCGAGTATAGCAGGCGGCTTTGTATTTGTCAAGGGCGCGGAGACCACTTTTTTCCTGCCGCTGGCACAAGCCTCAGAGCAGTCTGTTATGTCCTGTTTGGAAGCCGCCTGGTGCAGCGCGTCATCACCCATGCGGCATAGAGCGCGGCAGCACATTCCGTTACCGGCATAGCGAACCAGACGGCGTTTGGTCCTGCTGTGACAGGCAGCAGAAGAATCAGCGCTCCACTGAGGACAGCGCCCCGAGCCACCGACACGATAAACGCCGCTGCGGGGCGCATGACCGCCTGAAAATAATAAGCAGAAAAGATGTTGAAGGGCAGCAGCAGGAAAGAGAGGCTGTATGTCCGGATGATGGCGGGGGCGATTTCCAGGACCTCCGGCGTGGGGGACATAAAAATATGGATATAGAAGTTGGGGACCGATAGGCTGAGGACCGTCCAAAACAGGCTGAAAAAGGCCGTGGTGCCCAAAGCGTATTTCAGGGTCTCCCGGATGCGTCCGCCCTTTCCTGCGCCGAAGCTGACCGAGATGATGGGCTGCACCGCCTGCCCCACACTGTAGGCGCAGCACTGGACAAAGGTGCTGATGTTGATAATAATGCCGTATACCGACAGGGCGTTTGCTCCCAGGTATTTCAAAATCTGGATGTTGAACAGTACCGTTAAAATCCCCATGGCGATGTCAACGAAGAAGGTGGAGAAGCCTGCCGCAGCGATTCTCCGCAGCTTGCAGAACAGGTCCGGCGGCCAGACAAATGCCAGTGTGTTTCGCTTGCTGAAAAAGTGGGCCGTCATAATCAGGCAGGAGCAGACAGCCCCCAGCGTTGTGGCAAGGCCGGCGCCCATAATGCCCATATCCAGCGTAAAGACACAGAAATAATCCCCAAACACATTGAATATGCCGCCGGCCAGAACCGCCGTTGCAGCCAGAGACGGATTGCCATCGTTCCGCAGGAAAGCCGACAGCAGGTTGATGAATAAGAACATAGGAACGGCAAATTTGATGGGCCAAATATAGCGCTGGGCCAGCGGAAGAAGCTGGTCCTTTGCGCCGAACAGGGTCAAAAGCTCTTGGTCAAAGAAAATCAGACACAGCCAAACAGCCGCAGCTAGAGCCGCGCCTCCAAGGAATGCGGCGGAAAAGAACTCGTTTGACTGGCGCGTGTTTTCTCTGCTTTCGCCTCTCAGCGTGCTGAAAATGACAGACCCTCCGATTCCCATCAGCAGACCCAGACTGTAAATGATGTTCCAGATGGGAGCGACGATTGCCAGAGCGGCGGTACCGTCAGGCCCCTGGTACTTGCCCACCATCGCCATGTCCACAAGACCGTAAATGGAAGTAATCAGAGCGCTCCCGAAGGCGGCGGCCAGATACTTGAAATAGATTGATTTTACTTTGCCGTTCAGAAAATCCATAGCGGGCGTTCTCCTTTCTGCCGGAGGCATTGAAAAAGCCGGATAAGGTGCAGGCGTTTCAGCCTGTGCCTTATCCGGCCAACCATTTCAAATGAATGATCCGCCCTCCGAGCAAGCGAGACCATTATACACGCTTTGGCGGTTCTGTCAAGTGTTTGCCGGAGAATTATTTTCTGCCGTCTTGAGTTTCTTTTTCTCTGCTGTGCAGGGGAAAGAAAAGGGCGCAATGGTATACATCCATATACAAATATCAATCAGCGGGCTCTTGCGCTGAAAGAGGAAATTACACTTGCCAAAACGCTTGCAATTTACAAGAGAATCGTATATACTGTTATTGACAACTGAACAGACGGGAGCTTGTGGGACAGGCTGAGAGGAAGGTGCGACCTTCGACCGATAACCTGATTTGGATAATGCCAACGTAGGGATGCCTGAGGATATTGCATTTTTGCGGAAGCTGCTGGATTGGGCGGCTTCCGTTTTTCGTTGTCCTCCCGTGAAATCGTCAAAAAGGAGGCAATTGAAAATGGGTGAAAAGCGTACATCTATCTTTGAAAATGGGCTGATTTGGTTCGGCGCGGCGGTGTCACTGGCGGAGATTCTGACGGGGACTTACTTTGCGCCGCTAGGGTTTGGAAAGGGACTGCTGGCGATTCTGCTGGGCCACGCGGTTGGGTGCGTGATGCTGTTCCTGGCGGGACTCATCGGCGGGACGGTCCGGGAAAGCGCCATGGAGACCGTCAAGCGGAGCTTTGGCGCAAAAGGGGGACTGCTGTTTTCGCTTCTGAACATTTTGCAGCTTGTGGGATGGACGGCGATCATGATTTACGATGGGGCCAGAGACCATCTGGAGTATAGGCCGTTGGGTCTGGTGCTTGGTGATCGGGGGGCTGATTGTCCTTTGGGTCCTGGTGGGCATCGAGCGTCTGGGGAAGCTCAACGCCGCAGCTATGGGGGCCCTGCTCCTTTTGACGCTGCTCCTGTCCTTCCGGATTTTCAGCGGGTCGATGTCCGCTGGAACAGGGGAGGCCATGAGCTTCGGTGCGGCGGTGGAGCTGTCGGTGGCCATGCCCTTCTCTTGGCTGCCTCTCATCAGCGATTACACCCGGGAGGCAGAAAAGCCCTTCCAGGCGACTGCGGTCAGCGCGGGGGTCTATGGTGTGGTTAGCTGCTTCATGTATGTCACTGGCATGGGCGCGGCGCTGTTCACGGGGGAATCCGATATCGCGCAGATCATGGTCAAGGCCGGACTGGGTGCGGCGGGGCTTCTGATTGTCGTTTTCTCCACCGTCACCACCACCTTCCTGGACGCCTACTCTGCCGGAGTGTCCAGCGAGTCGGTCTTCCCAAAGCTCAACAGCAGATGGGTGGCGGCTGGTGTGGCGGCGCTGGGGGCTGTGGGCGCGGTGTTTTTCCCTCTGGCGGATATCACAGACTTTTTATATCTTATTGGTTCCGTCTTCGCCCCTATGATCGCCATTCAAATTA
>CAOJHG010000205.1 GCA_948435975.1 uncultured Oscillibacter sp.
GGGGAAATCTGGGAATTTCAGCGGTTCATCCTCTTGGAGTGCGCTGAGCAGTCTAAGAGCTTGAATAAATTTTATGCCAATTATAGGAGGAGACAAAAGATGAAGAAGAGAATGGCAGCAATTGTGCTGGCCCTGACGCTGGCGCTGTCCCTGGCCGCTTGCGGTGGTTCCGGTAATGGTTCTACCGGCGGTTCCGGTTCCGGGGCCGGTTCCGGGGACGGTTCCAGCAGCGGTTCCGGCGGCGGCTCCACCCAAGCCATCCCCCTGAAAGTTGCAAACTACTACGCTGACACCCATCCTACCAACATTGCCCTGAACGAGACCTTCAAGCCCATGATCGAAGAGGGCACCGAGGGCCGTTACACCGTTGAAATCTACAGCAACAACGCTCTGGGCGGCGAGACTGAGTTTAACGAGGGCGTCTCCCTGGGCACCATTGAGTGCTGCATCACCGGCAACCTGATGGCCGACCGTTATCCCGCCCTGTACGCCGCCGACTTCCCCTGGCTGTTCGACGATGTGGAGCAGGCCTCCGAGATCTGCAACAGCGAAGAGATCCAGAAGATTTTCCAGGATTCCCTGAGCCAGTCTCACTACATCCTGCGGGGATGCAGTCTGAACGGCAACCGCTGCATCTCCAACAACGTCCGGCCCATCAACACCCTGGCGGACCTGAAGGGCATGAAGCTGCGCCTGCCCACGGTGTCCCATTATGTGAAGAACTTTGAGGCTCTGGGCGCTGCTCCCGTCACCATGGCCATGACCGAGATCTTCACCGCTCTCCAGCAGGGCACCATTGAGGGCCAGGAGAATCCCCCCTCCACCCTGCTGGCCAACGGCTGGTATGAGGTCCAGGATTACCTTGCCATTACCAACCACCAGATTGCCATGAACTTCGTCCTGCTGAACGAGAACTTCTACAACAGCATGTCTGCCGAGGATCAGAAGGTCGTTGACGAGGCCTGCGCCGCTTTCGTTGCGAAGCAGTTGGAGCTGTTCAAGATCGCCATGGTCGAGGACGTGGAGACCCTTCAGAACGAGCACGGCCTGGAAGTCACCTATCCCGACCGCGAGGAGTTCAAGGCCGCTGGCAGCGTTGTTATCGACGAGTACTGCGCTCAGTATCCTGAGTTTGCTTCCATCGTGGAGGTCATCCGCGGAATGCAGGGCTGAGCCTCCTGTTTTGACAGCGGAGGACGCCTATGAAGAAAGTACAGAAATTTGTTTGGGATCTAGTGGACTGGATTCTGTTTATTGACATTATCGCCACCGTGATCCTGGTCTTCGCCAACGTCATCGGCCGGTATTGCTTCAACCACAGCCTGGCTATCGTGGACGAGGCCGCCCGCATCCTCTTCGTTTGGATGGTTTACATCGGTTCTGTTGTGGCGATGAAGGAGATGACCCATATCCGGGTGGATATCCTTCTGATGTTCCTGCCCAAGCTGGCGCGGAAGATCGTGGACATTGTGGCAAATCTTCTGGTGGACTGCATCCTGCTTCTCACCGTCCAGACCACGATGAACCTGGTCATGGAGAATCTGACCTATCCCATGCCGCTGACCAGAATTCCCTATGGCGTCGTCCAGGGAATCATCCCTCTGTCTATGCTGCTGATGCTGATTATCAACCTGTTCCATTTGGTTGATCTGTTCAAAAAGCAGCCTGAAGAAAAGGAAGGAGGGAAAACGGCATGACACTGATTATCTTCTTGATTTCCATTTTCGTGTTCCTGTTCCTGGGCATTCCTGTGGGCTTCTCCATCATGCTGACGGTGTTTACCATGGCGGAGACCTCCGGCGTGACCAGCTTCGACATCGTGCCGTCGTACCTGTACAGCGGTGTGAATAACTTTGCGCTGCTGGCGATCCCCTTCTTTGTCTTCTGCGGCGACATCATGAACGCAGGCGACCTGTCCAAAGGCATCGTGGATTTCTGCCGGGTGCTTTTGGGCCACATCCGGGCTGGTATTGGCTACGCCGCCATCCTGGCCTGCATGATCTTCGCCTGCCTGACCGGTGCGGCCGTCGTAACAGTTTCCGCAATCGGCGGCATTATGCTCCCCCTGATGATTAAGGAGGGCTATGACTCTGCGGATTCCACGGCCTGCGTCTGCGCGGGTTCCATCACCGGACCTATCATCCCGCCGTCCCTGCCCATGGTCATTTACGGCGTCCTCAGCGGCGTGTCAGTGACCAAGATGTTTATGGGCGGCGTGGTTCCCGGCATCCTGACCGGCGGCGTGTGCATGTTCGTTTGGTACTTGATGAACAAGAACCGCAACTACGAGCTGGAGCCCAAAGCCACTCCGAAAGAGATCATTGCGGCGGCGAAGACCGCTCTGCCCGCGCTGATGATGCCTGTTATCATGATGGGCGGCATTCTCTCCGGTATCTTCACCCCCACCGAGGCGGGCGTGGTCGCTTGCGTGTATGCTTGGCTGGTGGCAACCTTCGTGTACAAGAAGCTGCCCTTTAAGAAGCTGAAAGAGGTGGCCATCGGCTCTGCGAAAAACACAGCTGTCATCATGCTCATCGTCGCGGCCTGCCAGGCTCTGGCGATGGTGGTCACCGTGGCCCGGATTCCCCAGGCGATTGCGGCTACCATCAGCGCTGTGTCCGATAATCCGCTGGTGGTCATGTGCCTGATTAACGTGTTCGTGCTGGTGACTGGCCTGTTCATGGACGTGACCCCTGCGCTGACCATTCTGACCCCCATTTTCCTGCCCATCGTTACCAGCATGGGCGTGGACCCCATCGTATTCGGCGTGACCATGGTTTATGGCCTGTGCATCGGCCTCATTACGCCTCCGGTGGGCAACGTGCTCTACATCGGCATTGGTATTTCCCAAATCACCCTGCTGGATTTGCTGAAAAAGATCTGGCCAATGGTGCTTGTGTATATTCTGGTGCTGTTTGGCATGACGGTGGTTCCAGGGATGATTACATTCCTGCCAGGCCTGGTCATGGGCTAGGAGAACATTCTGCCTCGCAGGCAAAAGCACATACAGGGACGCTGTCTTTATGGCGGCGTCCTTTTTTTGCGCCCCATGATTTATTGGATATGGTAGAGGGAATCCAGCACCAGCCAGGTTTGAGAGAAGGGCCGCATGAGGTTCCAGAAGCCCGCCCCCTGGAAGCCGTATTCCGCCACCAAACGCAGTTTTGCGGAGAGGCTACGGGCGTCCTCGAACCAGACCTCGTGGACTGTTCCGCCGGGGCCGGTGTAGTGGAAGAAGGGGGACTGGGCGGTTTCGTCATACTGGATGGCAATGTTGTATTCCACCGCCAGGTCAATGGCCCGCTGGTTGGAGATGGACTGCGCCCGTGTAACGCCCTGGACGAAGGGAAGAGGCCAGTCATAGCCGTAGTTGGGCACACCCAGGAAGATTTTCCCCGGCGGGATTTCCGTAACGGCGTAGTCCAGCACTGCGCGTACATTCGGCAGAGGCGCTACGGCCATCGGCGGACCGGCGGTATATCCCCATTCATAGGTCATCAGCAGAACCCCGTCCGTGGCGGCGGCAACTGCGGAATAGCTGTGGCCCTCGTAGAGCAAGCCCCGCTGGTTCGGACTGGTCTTGGGGGCCAGCGCCGCCCAGAGGAACCGCCCCTGAACGGCCAGCAGACTCCGAAGGCGGTTCAGGAACGCGGCATAGGCTTCCGCCAGGCTGCCGGGGAGATATTCAAAGTCTACGTCCACACCCTCATAGCCCGACCGCAGAACCGTTTGCAGTACTTCGGCAATCAGTTGGTCCTGCACGTCGAAATCCGTCAGCACCATTGTGGCCCGCTGGGTGTCGAACTGTCCGGATTCCGTCAGCGTGGAGAGGTGCATCACGGGGCGGGTTCTATGCAGGCGGGCGGATTCCAGCATGGCTCCGTCGTCCAGGGGCAGGAGTCCGCCGGAAGCAGTGATGCCGTAGGTGAAGGGAGCCAGGGTGGTGAGGTAGGGAAGCTGCGCGGAAAGAAGCTCGGGGGCGATGTAGGGGTAGGCGTAGCCGTTGAAGACGCCGTCTCCAATCTTTTCATCAAAGTAGGAAATAACCAGCGTCTGACCCGGTATCAGGCCATCACGGCCTTGAAGCTCCCAGTTGTTCCGCCAGAGCTGCCGGACGGTAGTGCCATAGCTGGACGCGATGGAATGCAGCGTTTCCCCTGGCGCGACAGCGTGGACCTGCCTGGGAGAACGGACCACCAGCGTCTGCCCGACTGCCAGTGCGCCGTTTGCCGGGACCGCGTTATCCGCCGCCAGCCGCTGGGGGAAGACACCGTAACTGGCTGCGATCAGGTCCACCGTTTCCCCGGCGCGAACCACATGGATTGTCATAGTATCACCTCAGGCTATCTTATGTGGCGCGTTGGAGGAAGATAACAGGCACGGCAAAAAGGGGTGGTCCCATTTGCGTTTATTCGGATAGGCGCCGTTCTTCCGCTTCCTTCTGCGCGGCCTCCAGGATTTCCCTTGCTCTGCCGATATTCAGCTCGTTCAGCGCTTCCAGGGCGTCCGTTGCCGCGTTGAACATGGCGGTATAGAGCTTTTGGTAGTCTGGCATGGTGTGTACCGCTTTGAGGTTACTATATGGCAATCAAAGGACTGTCTATTCGCATTGACGAAACATTACTGCATAAAATACATGTTGCTGCCGATTATGAAGGCCAGTCCGCAAACAGCGAGATTCTGATTTTGATTCGTGACGCAGTGAAAGCGTATGAGGCAAAACACGGAAAATTGAGCTGGAAACAAAAAAATCCCCGGGGCGTTGATACCTCGGGGATTTCCTGCGCTTATTATCTTGATTACTTTCTGCTCTCGTAAACGGCAACGGCAACCGCGACCGTCGCGCCGACCATGGGGTTGTTGCCCATGCCCAGGAAGCCCATCATCTCCACGTGGGCGGGGA
>CAOJHG010000206.1 GCA_948435975.1 uncultured Oscillibacter sp.
TCGGGATGAAATCCGCTTCGACTCCTTGGATGCCCTCCGCGCCCAGATTGCCGCCGACGCGGAAACTACCCGGCGGTACTTTGACGCATTCCCGCTAAACAAACAGCTATAAGAAAAGAGCCAACTGGTTTTCCCGGTTGGCTCTCTTTGTTATTGGGGGGAGCGCTTATTTGTGTTCTTCTGCGTAGGCGTCCAGATACTTGATCGCGTCAATCAGCGTGCTCTTCTCGAAGTGGAAGGGAACATTGGTCACATTCCAGCGCTTTCCATAAACGCTGTCCACCAGCTTCTCGATGTACATATCCCGCTCATCCGCTGGGATCTCCAGGTCCGCCGTGCAAACAGGCAGGCCCACATCCTTGCAGAACTGGAACATCTCAGGGAAGCGCACGTCGTTCTGTACCACGAGCTGCACCAGCACGCAGTAGCCCACGCCGGTGCCATGGAGGAAATGCTTGGGCAGAACGCCGAAGCCTGCCTGGAGTCCGTGAGAGATCGACACGCCCGTATTTTCGCAGCCCACGCCGGAAAGCAGCGTTGTCGCCTCCACCACGTTCTCATAAGCGGGCGTCCGAAGCTGCTGTTTCGCGGCGCGCATGGCAGCTACGCCGTCTTTCACCAGGATGTCATAGCACAGCTTTGCGGCGGCCATGCCCAGCATTGAGGGCTTGTAATCGTCCAGGCCGGAGTTGCAGACATTGTTGTTAGCGGCGGAAGCCTCGGCCTCGATATAGGTGGCCAGAGCGTCGCCGATACCGGAGGTCAGCATCCAGGCGGGGGATTTGATGGTGATTTCGGTATCCACTACGACGTAATCGGGATTCTTGTAGTGGAACATCAGCTCATTCTGTCCGCCGGGATTGTTGATAATCGTGTGCATGAAGGTGGGGGCGTCCGTGGTGAGGGCGGTGGCAAAGCTGATCCAGTTCTTACGATAGTGGGCAGCTACAGCCTTATTCAAGTCCATGGTCTGTCCGCCGCCCATACCGATGAAGGTATCCGGGATCTCGGGGAGAGTCTTGACGAAATCAATCAGCTCCTGAAGCTCCTTGTGTCCAGCGTAGCCGGGGAATTTGACGGAGTAGGCCTTCATGCCGTTCTCCTCAAACTGGGCGGAAACGCGGCCAGAGAAATCGTCATAGAAATAGGGATCGATAATCAAAAGGGCTGTCTTACCAAAGTTCGCGGCAAATTTGTGGAGACGGTTGATCAGGCCGGGACCCTGCATATAACGGGACGGTGCCTGAAAACAACGGCATTCTCCAGCTTTTCCTGCGGGCATAAGAAATGCCTCCTTTCATGTTTAGGGGTTGCGTGTCCATTATATCCAAAATTTTCATATTTGGCAAGAGGATTCTGAACTTTTATACAAAAAGTCATGGAGCAGGAAAAATAATTTGTGATAATATAAACAGTCTCTGACAGTGCCATTTTCAAATTACAAGCCCAGATGATAGATCCGGTTGGCGTTGTCGAAGAAAACCGCGTCCCAGTACTCCTCCAGGACCAGCCGCTGGACAAAGGAGATATATTCCCCCAGGTTGACGATGGGCCAATCTGTGCCGAATAGGATGCGGTCCCAGCTCGCCGCCGCTTTCAGCCAGGTTTGCAGAAGAAACACGTACCCTGCCTGGTCCTGGAAGTAGCGGTCCAGGTCTACCCGTCCTTCCAGCAGTCCGGAGAGGTCTGCGGCAACATTGGGGTTTTTCACCAGCACGGCCGCGGCAGACTCCAAAAAGGGGTTTCCGAAATGGCACATCACAAAGGAGGTCTCTGGGTGGTCTGCCGCCGCCTCGTCCATGGCCAGAGGATGGCAGTATTTCAAATGGGCCTGCGGGAAGGAGGTGAGGCCCATATGGACAGCTACAGGCTTGCGGAAGTGGGCCGCCAGCTCATAAATAGGACGGTACAGTCTGTCAGACAGAGAAATGCTGTTATAGCCGGGGTACAGCTTCACACCGCAGCAGTTGTCCCGCTGGAGGTGCGCCTCGACCTGGTCCGCCAGGCCGGGGATTGATACGCCGGTATCCAGCAGGTGACTGTCCAGGCCGATGCAGTAGTGAAACAGGCCAGCGGGGTAGTCGTGAGCCTCCAGAGCAAGGCTGTGATTCCCCATAACAATCCCCTGAACAATGCCCAGACTCTGGTAAGCCTGGCGAAGATGGGCAACACTGTTGTGATGCCCGACTGCCTGGGCCATTTCCTCTGCTGCCTCCTCCGAGAACAGGTGCAAATGCGCGTCTATAATCCGCATGGCTGCAACTCCTTTTTGCGTTATCACTGTCCGCCGCTTTCGAACTCAAAAGGCTCCTGTCCCAGAGTCCGTTCATAGAAGAAATCTCCCATTACTCAATCTGCAAGGTACTGCCCTGCTCGCCGTTCTTCACCCGGATTTTCTGGGGGATGCTCTCTTCCAGCTTTCCCACATGGGAGATGATTCCCACCAAGCAGTTGCCCTCTGTCAGTTGGGTCAGAACATTCAGGGCAGTATCTACAGTATGGCTGTCCAGGGAACCAAAGCCCTCGTCAATAAACAGAGCGTCCAGCCGCTTTCCTCCAGCGTGGTTCTGGGCCACATCCGACAAGCCCAGCGCCAAAGAAAGAGATACCAAAAAAGATTCTCCGCCGGACAGGGACCCGTAGTTTCGCTGCTTCCCGGTGGTCATATCCAGCACCTCCACATCAAGTCCGGCCTTCGCGTTCTGCCGCCCCGCCCGAACCTGGTGTATCAGCTCATATTTTCCGCCGCTCATATCGTTCAGCCGGCGGTTCGCCATTTCCAAGATTTCCTGAAACATAGTCCCCATTACATACCGGTCAAAGCTCAATTTTCCGCCGTCCCCGATGGTGCCCACAGCCAGAGAGGCCAGCAAGTCCAGCCGTTTCCATGCCGCTTCCGTTTTCTCCAGCGCCTTCTTGGCCCCGGCAACCTTTTCCGCCGCAGCACGGTGGTTTTCCAACTGCTTCTCCTGTTGCGTACACGCGCTGTTCGCGGCATTATAGGAAGCTGCAGCCTGGTCGATCTGCTGCTGGAGCGCATTCAAATCTGTATAAACAGCCTCCTTTGTCTGCTCGGTCAGCTCCTTGATTCGCTCTCTGGTGTTTTCCAGGTCTCCGCGATACTTTACCAGGGCGGCCTGCTGTTCCTCCAGCCATTCACCGCCGTCCCGACCCTCCAGCGGAAGCAGCGCCGCCTCAGCGTCCTCCAGTTTCAGAAACCCATTCTCTTCCAATGCGCTATGGAGTGCCATTTCTGCTCCGGCCCCGGCCTGTTCCAGCTTTGGCAGGCTGTTCTGCTTTCCAGACAGGTTCCCGCTGATGGTATCCCGTTTCTGCTTCGCGGCGTCTAAGACCTCCTGATTCCGGGCGGCCTGCTCCATCAGACGGTCCCTCTGTTCCTCATTCAGCCGGATCTGTTCCTCCGCAGCGCCCTTGTCCGAATATGGGAGCTGGCTTTGCAGCTCTGTGACCGCCGCCGCCAGCGTCCCGATTTTCAGCCTGCACGCGGTCAGCTCTTCGTCCAGTTGAGAAATGCCGTTTGTAAGCGCTTCAATTTGCCGCTCCTTCTTCGCCTTTTGCTCCATCAGCTCCTGGTTCCGTGCCCGCTTCCGGACAGCCTCCTTCCAAGCGCTCTTTTTCTCCGACGCCGTCTGCTGAAACTGAACAGTCTTCCCAGATAAATACCCCTCTGCCGTCAGCACAGCCCAGCCGCCGCAGTCTGGAAGGAGCCGCTTTACTTCCCGCAGGATGCTTTCCTGGTCCTTCTCTATCCCCGTTTGAAGCTCTGTCACTTCCTTATCCTTTGCGGCGCGGCTCTTTTCTTTTTCCTCTGCGTTTCGTTTGGCGGACTCCACCTCCGCTTGTGCCGGTGTCTCGTCCGACAGCACGGCAAAGCGGTGCTCCTGTCCCTTGCGAAACTCCGAATGGCACACCGGACAGACGGCGGTCCCATGGGCGGTCAAATTCTCCTCCAGCTCTGCGGCAATCAGGCCCGCCTGCCCGCGGATAAACGCCTGGTACAGCTCGTGATGGCGTTGTTCCGCATGGGAGGCCGCTTCCGTCATGGCCCGCAGGGCGGCTTTCTCTCCGGCAAGCACCTTTTCCCTTTGAAGAATCCCGGCGGTCTGTGTCTGTATGCCCGCCAATGTATCCGCGTCCTTCTGCGCCGCTGTGTACTCATTTTCCCGCGCAACTGCCTGGGCGTCGATTCCTGTGAGCGCCTCCAGTTCCGCAGTGATGCCATCCAATACTTCCCGCTCCTGCTGGAACTGTTCTTGAACGGCGGCTTTCTGGTCCTCTTTTTCTCTTTGCGTTTGTTCCGCCAGCCGCGTCTCCATTTGCTTTACATTCAGCTTATCATACTGCGGCAAAGTCTGCTTCAAGGTTTGAACGGCCAGATTCAAGCGCTCTGCTTCCTGCTTCGTCCCGGCGTCCGCGTTCACCACCGCCTGCGCCGCCTCGACCGCTTTTTCCTGGCCGGCCAGCGTCTCCTTCAAGCTGGCGATTTCCGCTTCTGTATTAAGCAGAGCCTGTTTTGCCGCCGCCAGCGCCTCTCTCTTCGGCTGTATCTGGTGGAGCACCTTCTCCGCGGCAGCATAGTCCTCCCGCAAGCGCTCCATCTCCTCTGCACGGCCCTCCAGAACTGCAAGCTGACTCTTTTTTTGAGCAAGCTCATCTAATTGGTGGTTCCGTCCGTCCGCAGCGCCCTTCTGCTCTGTAAGCTCGTTTTCCCGCTTCCGGTACTTCTCCCGCTCTTTTTCCAGGTCCCGCAAGCGCTCCTCATCTCCGGCAACCAGCATATTCAGGTTATGTACCAATTCTGGGTGCCCTGGAAGGTATTGTTCACTTTCCACACCCTCCGGAAGCTGGAACCCGGACTGCATC
>CAOJHG010000207.1 GCA_948435975.1 uncultured Oscillibacter sp.
TAAGAAGTATGAAGAGTCGATTTACACGCCTCCTCTATCCAAAAACCTTGGAGGAGGCCCAAAACGGAAGCTATACCATCGCCCTGTTCCGCCCCCAGGAAACGGTGCTGGACGGGCAGGGGCAGAAGCTTGCTTCCTTCAAGGCGGTTGGCTACTACCTGCCGCTGTCCGAGCAGGTGACGGTGGATATGACCGGGCACTGGCGGAAGGACGCCAAGTACGGGCTTCAATTTGAGATGGAGTCCTACGAGGAGGTGGTGGAATCCGGGAAAAAGGGCCTGGTGGCCTACCTTTCCTCCGGCCTGATCCGGGGGATTGGCCCCAAACTGGCCGGGCGCATTTATGACGCCTTCGGCGACGACGCCCTGCGCATTCTGGACCAGGACCCGGAGCGGATTCGGGAGGTCCCGGGCGTGGGGAAGAAAAAGTGCGTCCAGTTCGCCGCGGCCTACGCCCAGACAAGAGGCGCCCGTAAAATCATTACCCTCCTGGCGCCGCTGGACGTAAGCGCCGGCCAGGCTGTCCGATTGTGGAAGGAGCTGGGCCTTGACGCGGAGGGCATCCTTCGCCATCAGCCCTACAGCGTATTCGAGGACGGCTATATCTCCTTTGAGCTGGCGGAAAAGCTGGCCCAGCGGGAGGGGATTGCGCCTACGGCCCCGGAACGTATCTGCGCCGCTCTGCTGCATGTACTGCGGCAGGCGGAACAGAAGGGGCATCTGTGCATCCATAAGGAGCCCTTCATCCGGGAGACGGTAAGCCTGCTGTCCAACCCGGCGCTGAACCGCATGACCGTAGCAAACCAGGCTTTTGAGATGCTGAAGACGAAGCGGCTGGCGCTCTATCAAGACCACGTTTACCGCCCCGTTTTCTCGGAGGCGGAACAAAGCACAGCGGCTTATATCCGGGATATGCTGTCCGGCCCCCAGCTCCCCTATATGGGCGACCTGGATGACGAGCTGGACCGTCAGGAGGAGCTGCTGGGCCTGACCCTGGCGGAGGAGCAGCGTAGCGCGGTCAAGGCCGCCCTGACCAATCCTCTTGCCATCATCACAGGCGGCCCCGGCACCGGCAAAACCCTGATCCAGCGGGTGCTGCTGAACATCTACACCAAGGCGTTTCCGGAAGCAAAGGTGGCCTGCTGCGCCCCTACAGGCCGTGCGGCCCGGCGGATGGAGCAGAGCACCGGCTTTTCGGCATCCACCATACACAAGGCTCTGGGCCTGATGAACAGCGACTTCAAAGACCTGACGCCGCCGGAAATCCTGAATGCGGACCTGGTGCTGGTGGATGAAGTCAGTATGCTGGACATGATGCTGGCATGGTATCTGTTCCGGGCGCTGCCCATCGGCTACCGTCTGGTCCTGATTGGGGACACCGACCAGCTTCCCTCGGTGGGGCCCGGCGCGGTGCTCAGCGAGCTGCTGGCCAGCGGTATGGTCCCCCAGGCCCGCCTGGACAAGGTGTTCCGGCAAAATGAGGGGAGCCGCATCGCGGAAAACGCCAAGGCCATCCGGCATGGGCAGACGGTTCTGGATTACGGGAGCGATTTCCAGTTCTGGAGTTCCCCGGATATCCAGCAGTCCGCGGATTGCCTGGAGCGGCTTTATATCCAGGAGGTGCGGCAGTACGGCATTGACAATGTGGTCCTGCTGACGCCCTTCCGGAAGAAAACCGACACAGGCGTTCAGGCGCTGAATCAGCGTTTGCAGGCCCGTCTCAACCCGCCGGGACCCGAGAAGCCGGAATGGATTCTGGGTAAGCGGGTGTTCCGTCTGGGTGATAAGGTCATGCAGATCCGGAACCGGGACGAGGCCAGCAACGGCGACATCGGCTATATCCGGAAGATCCTGCGTGAGGACGACAGCTGGATGGTTGAGGTGGACTTCGGTGACGGGCGGACGGTTTGTTACTGTGACGCCGACTCCATGAACCAGCTGGACCTGGCCTATGCCCAGACCATCCACAAATCCCAGGGCAGCGAGTATGCCTCCGTGCTGATCAGCATTCAGCAGGCCCACGGGTGGATGCTCAAGCGGGCTTTAATCTACACCGCCGTCACACGGGCCAAGCGCCATGTTTTGATCGTTGGCGATCCCGCCGCGATGGAAACGGCGATCCGGACTACAGACTCAGAAAAGCGGGGGACCAGACTGGCCCGCCGTCTGATGGAAACAAAAACAGAACAGAAAGGGAGGAATCCGTAATGGCAACCGTATTGTCGAACTACCAGTCGCTGCGCGGCCAGGTGGAGGAGCGTATGCGCACCGTTGACATCACCTCGGAGATGCTGTGGTGGTATGGGGAGCCGATCTACCGGATCGGTGTCCTGGAAACCCTCCAGGCGTACAACAACGCCGCGCCTCCGGTGATGGACCTGGCTCCCTTGCAGGGGCACTACTGGTCGGAGGTCAGCCGGGTCATCCGCTCGGTGCTCCCTGCCTCCAGGTCCGGGACTCCTTTGTGCCGCTGAAAACCGTGAAGAGAAAGGAGACGCCGTCTTGAGTACGAAAAAGACCGATCCGGAGCAGCAGGCTGCTTCGGAAAGAAAAGCCGCGCTGGAGGCCATCAGCAAAATCAACGCTGTGGAGGGCTTTGACCCCGCGCCGCTGGCAGTCCAGTATGACGACCTGAACAGCGGGGAGTCCCGCAGGAAGCTCCCGGTTATGGTCCAGATGGCCTGGTTCCGGTTGAAGTATCCGGAGGGCCGGGTGGCGGTGAGCGTCGTGCCTGGCAAGGACTGCTTTGTGGCTACGGCCCGGGTCTACCACCACTTTTCCGATCCGCCGGAGCAGTTCCTGGCGGAGGCAACCGCCTCCAGGGGCTGTCTCCAGGACAAGCCCAGCGTATCGCCCAGGGAGTGGGCTCAGACCGCCGCTGTGGGCATTGCCCTGCGGAACGCGGGTTTCGGCCTTCAGTTCGGCGCTGCCGGAGATGTCTATGACGGTCCGGCTGTGAATGAGCTGGCCGAAATCTCCTGGGGCGATACGGCCTCGCCTATGCCGCCTATCGTGGAGACTCCGGCCCCTGCCGCTCCGCCGCCTGAACCTGCGGAAACGCCGCTGGAGCGGGTGCTGAAGCTGCCCTGTCCCATCACCAAGCACAAGGGCAAGACGCTGGGAGACGTTCTGCGGGAGGACCCGAAAGCCATCATCTGGGTGGCAAACAAGTTCAAGGGCGACGAGAAGATCTCCGCCGGGGCCAGGCTCATCTGCGAGCAGGCCATGCAGGAGAGCGCCTGAATTCTGATCAGGGGGGCGGCGTTATGCCGTCCCCCGGAAAGGGGCGGTTCATGCAGCTGCGTTATCAAATGAACGATATCCTTCCACTCCTGCCGGTTCCTCAGCCGTCCTACGGCAAAACGGCATACAACATTCCCTGTCCCATCTGCGACGCGCCCGGTTCCCGCGGCCGGCATCTGAACATCAATCTGAAAGAGAATGTGTTCTGCTGCCCAAAGTGCGGGGAGTTCTCCGGCGGCGTCTTTGACCTGTACGCCTATTATGAGGGCGTTCCCCGGAACGATGTTCTCAGACTGCTGCGCGCCAGGCTTGGGGGCTCAGACCACGCAGACGGCGGAGGCCAGCAAAAGCGCAGAAAAGCCCCTCCACGCCCGCCGGAAATCCCGCAGGCCAGCTTAGCAGACATCGAAAGACGGCACCGTGTATACAGCAGCCTTCTGGAGTGTTTGCCTTTGGCGGATGACCACCGGGAAAATCTTCGGGGACGTGGGCTTTCAGATGATGCGATCCGGCATTTTCAGTATCGGACCGCGCCAACTGCAAATCTTCAGAGTTTGGCCCGGAATCTGATACAGACAGGCTGTGATTTGTACGGCGTGCCCGGTTTCTATCGGGATACCCAGGGCTGTTGGACCCTTGCCAGCTACCGGCGCGGGATCATGATTCCATGCCGGGACCGCTGGGGCAGAATCCAAAGCTTTCATATCCGCCTGGATGAAAAGCTGAAAAGGGGCGGAAAATTCCTGACCTTCTCCAGCACAGATAAGCCGGACGGCGCCGGGGCGGAAAACTGGTGCCACATTGTAGGTTCCGTTCAGCCGGAGATTCTGCTGATTGAGGGCTACATGAAAGCCGACATTGTGCATCACTTCACCGGTCGGACCGTGCTGGCCATTCCCGGCGTGACTTCTACGCAGCCGCTGACCGCCGCGCTGAAAGAGCTGTCCGGGCTTGGAGTCAGGCGGGTCATGACCTGCTTTGACATGGACTATATGAAAAATTGGCACGTTGAGAACGCCTACAGGAAGCTGCTCCAACTGCTGAGCGGCCTGGATATCACCTTTGGAACCTACCTCTGGGACCCGGCTTACAACGGCCTGGACGCCTATATCTGGGGATTCTGTATGAAGAGAGGTGAAAGGAATGCCAATTCATTGGAAGCGCCTTGACCTGCGGAGCAAAACTACCATGCCGCCGTCCAACACCCTGACGGCTCTTTACATGTAGCCTACAAATATCCGCAGGTCCTTTTACAGCGCCGAGCGGTACGAAATCGGACGGTTCAAGCCTGAGAGCGGCAGGCGCAAGCTCTGGTGGCACAGCTCCAGAGGTGTCGATGACCTTGTAAGGATGCGGAAGCACTATGACATCTGGTGGTGCCCGGTTTGGGAGTTTGACGGCTTCTGATTGACGCGCTTCGCAAAAAATGTGCATTCGCTTGTAAATGCGTACATTCCGCCGTGTAATACGGTATCAAATTCTTGTTGGGAGGAATCAATCATGCTCTTTTCCATTGACCACGGGAACTCGGCCATCAAGACG